>JAHEDN010000062.1 GCA_024641225.1 Burkholderiales bacterium
CGACGACCGCCAGCCCGGCGACCGCGCCGCGGTTGGCGCTGAAATATCCCCAGAACTCGCGCAGCGGCCCGGGCGGCGCCGCGGTCTCGACGGTAACGGGAAGGGCGGGGCTCGCCATCTTGCATCAGCCGCGGCGGATGCGCGGATTGATGACGCCATAGGCGACGTCGACCAGCAGATTGACCGCCATCACGACGGTGCCGAGCAGCAGCAGGCCGCCCTGCAGCACCGGGTAGTCGCGGCGGTTGATCGCCTCGATCATCCACTTGCCGACACCGGGCCAAGAAAAGATCGTCTCGGTCAGGATCGCACCGGTGAACAGCACGCCGATCTGCAGGCCGATCACCGTCACGACCGGGATCAGTGCGTTGCGAAACGCGTGCAAGCCGACGACGCGCAGCCGCGACAGGCCCTTGGCGCGCGCGGTGCGGATGTAGTCCTCGCCGAGCACCTCGAGCATCGACGAGCGCGTCATCCGCGCAATGATCGCCAGCGGCACGGTGCCCAGCACGATCATCGGCAGCACGAGGTGCGACACTGCCGACCGGAACGCGCCCTTTTCCCCTGAAAGCCACGCGTCGATCGTCAGGAAGCCGCTGACCGGCTCGATGAAGTACTTGACGTCGATACGACCCGACACCGGCGTCCAGCCGAGCTGCACCGAGAACAGCAGGATGAGCAGCAGTCCCCACCAGAAGATCGGCATCGAATAGCCAGTGAGCGACGCCCCCATCACGCCGTGATCGAAGATCGAGTTGCGCCGCACTGCGGCGATCATTCCCGCCGGGATGCCAATGACCAGCGCAAAGACGATGGCGCACAGGGCGAGTTCGATCGTCGCCGGGAAAAGCGACGCGAACTCGCGCAGCACCGGCTCCTGCGTGATCATCGACTTGCCGAGGTCGCCGTGCAGCACGCGTCCGACGTAGATCGCGTATTGCGCGAGCACGGGCCGGTCGAGCCCGTACTCCTTGCGTAGCGCCTCGTGGCGCGCCGGGTCGATGCCGCGCTCGCCGGCCATCGTTTCGATCGGGTCGCCGGGGACGAGACGGATCAGGAAGAAGGCGAGCAGCGTCATCCCGACGAACGTGGGGATGATCAGCGACAGGCGGGTGAGGATGAAACGCAGCACGCTGCCTTCCCAGCAGGCCCTAGCGTTCGAAACGCGCGGATTCTACGGCCGGCCGGTGACCGGCCCGGTGCGGGGAAGAACCGCCGAACTCTGGCCCGGGGTCATCCTGGGGGCGCCTCGGCCCCGCTCGCGCCGCCTGAACAGCCGCTGCAGCACGCCGCGCAGCCAGGCATGCGCAGCGTCGCCGTTGGCCGACGGGTGCCAGAGCATGCGCACTTCGTAGGCCGGCGCCACGCCGGGCAATTCCCAGATGCGCACGTCGTAGCGCTGCAGCGACTCGGCGAACATCCGCGGCACGATGGCCAGCAGGTCGGTGCGCGTGACGAGTTCCGGCAGCGCGCCGAAGTGCCGCACGTGCAGCACCGCGCGGTCGGCGAGCTTCAGCTGCTTGAGCCGGGCGTCGACGCTGCCGTGTACCGTCGCCGTTGGCGTGGCCACGGCCAGCGCGGCGCCGGCCAGTTGCTTCGCGTCAAGGGTCTTGCCCGCGCGGCCCACCGGAGGTGTCCACTCGCGCGCGGTGATGCCGACGAAGCGCTCGCGGAACAGCGTCTCGCTGGCGATGCCGCCGTGGCCCGGCTGCAGGATGCCGATGGCAATGTCGATGTCGCGTGCTTCCAGGCTGCTGGCAACCTGCTCTGCCGCCACCGCCACGTTGGAAACCTGACAAAGCAGCGCCTCGCTGCGCAGCACCTGCGCCAGCGGCGGCAGGAACAGGATCTCGCCGAGATCCGACAGCGACAGCCGCCAGTGCACGCGGCTGGAGGCCGGGTCGAACGCCTCGGCGCTGAGCACGGTGGCCTCCAGCGCCTGCAGGTGCGCGATCACTGCCGGCGCGATGCGCTGCGCGGTGCGGGTCGGGTGCAGTCCGCGCGGCGAGCGGACGAACAGCTCGTCGCCGAAGAACTCGCGCAGCCGGGCCAGTGCGTTGCTGGTGGCGGGCTGCGACAGCGCGAGCTGCTGGCCGGCGGCGGTCACCGAGCCGGTGCGATAGATGGCCGCCAGCACACGCAGCAGGTTGAGGTCGAGATGGCGGAAGTTCACCGGTTGCCGGCATCCGTTTCGTGAATGCGGTCGATTCTGACAATCAATTCGACGAATGGCCAGCGGCACCCTAGATTGTGCGGCGTGAGCGTGGCGGCGCGGGTCGCGGCAGCGCTACAGGCAGGGCGACGGGAGACGGGCGCTTGCTGCAGATCATCATCCAGGGGCGCGGCGGTCAGGGCGCGCAGACGGCCGGCAACCTGCTGGCCATGGCGTTCTTCGCCGCCGGCCGGCAGGTGCAGGCTTTCTCGTCCTACGGCGGCGCGCGGCGCGGCACGCCGGTCAGTTCCTTCATTCGCGTCGACGACCGCCCGATCCGGCTGCGCTGCGACATCGAGCGGGCCGACGCGATCCTCTGTTTCGATGCCACGCTGCTCGACGCCAGGCTGCTCGCCGCCGCCGGGCCGCGAACGCTGATCGTCGTGAACTCCGCGCAGACGACCGCGCATTTCGCCGACACGCTTCCCGCCTATCGCGTGATTTCGGTCGACGGCATCGCCATCTCGCGCCGACGCGGACTGGGACGGATCGTCAACTCGGCGCTGCTCGGCGCCTTCGCCCGCGCGATCGAGGCGCCGTCGTTCGAAGTGCTCAAGCAGACGTTGACGGAAGAGGCGCCGAAGCTGCACGCGGAGAACATCGCGGCCTGCGAGGACGGCTACGCCTGGGTCGACTCGCAGTTGCAGAAGGCGGCCGCATGAACGGCCCTGTTCCTCCGATCTGGACCACCGGCAACACGGAGGTCTTCAAGACCGGAAGCTGGCGCGCCGCACTGCCGCGGCACATCCGCGCGCCTTCGCCGTGCCACGCGGCCTGCCCGGTCGGTGGCGAGATCGCCGAGTGGATCGGCCTGGCCCGCGCGCGCGACTTCCACGGCGCCTGGCAGGTGCTGACGCGGCACAACCCGTTTCCGGCGATCGCCGGCCGCATCTGCCACCACCCGTGCGAGGCGGCGTGCAATCGCGCCGGCTTCGACGAGTCGCTGTCGATCTGCAAGCTGGAACGGTTCGTCGGCGACGTCGCGCTCGCCGAAGGCTGGGCCTTCGAAAGGCCGGCTGCGGAACGCGGCGAACGTGTCGCCGTGGTCGGCGGCGGACCATCCGGTCTTTCGGCCGCATACCAGCTGCGAAGGCGCGGCTATCGCGTGACGCTGTTCGAGTCGCAGCCGGCCCTCGGTGGCTTGATGCGCTACGGCATTCCGCCGTATCGGCTGGCTCGGTCGGTGCTCGACGGCGAGATCGCGCGCATCGTCGCACTCGGGGTCGAGGTTCGCTGCGGCGAGCCGCTTGCCTCCTCTGCCGACCTGGAGGGGCTGCGGCGCGAGTTCGACGCCCTGTATCTGGCCACCGGCGCGCGGCGGCAGAAGCGTCTGCCGCAGCTGGACTATGCGCAGCCGTGGGTGATGGACGGCGCCGCTTACCTCGCACGGGCGAGCGTCGGCGAGGCGCCGGCGCTTGGCCGGCGCATCGTGGTGATCGGCGGCGGCAGCGCGGCATTCGACGCGGCGCGCAGCGCGCGTCGTGCCGGGCACGAGGTCACGGTCGTCGCGCTGGAAGGCGTCGCCGAGTTGCCGGCACAGCGCGAGGAGATCAACGAGGCGCTGGAAGAAGGCGTCGTGCTGGTCGCGGGCAGCATGCTGACTGCGGTCTCCCCGCTCCCCGCGCGAGAGAGGGGCGGGGGAGAGGGGGGCTTGCGACTCGACTTCGTGCGGGTGCGCTTCGAGGCCGGCGTGCGGCGCGGCCAATTCACGGTCACGCCGCGTCCCGACAGCGAGTTCGCGCTCGTCGCCGACGCGATCGTGCCGTCGATCGGACAGGATCCCGATCTCGCACCGCTCAGCGGGCTCGATGCCGATGGCGGTCTGCTGAAGGTCGATGCACGGCTGTCGACGAGCGCCGAACACGTCTATGCCGGCGGCGATCTGGCAAGCATGGACCGTTTCGTGACCGAGGCGGTCGGCATGGGCCAGCGCGCGGCGGTCGCGATCGACCGCGCGCTGCGCGGCGCGAGCGGCGAACCGGGCGACGCTGAACCCACCGTAAAGCTCGGCTCGATCGCCACCGCCTACTACCCCACGCAGGCACGGCCAGCCGAGCAGCGGCTCGACGCCGCGCAGCGAACCGGGGGCGACGCCGAAGTTCAGCTTGGTCTCGAACTCGAGCAGGCGCTCGCGGAAAGCGAACGCTGCTTCTCCTGCGGCACCTGTGTCTTCTGCGACAACTGCGTCAATTACTGCCCCGATCTCGCCGTGAAGCGGGGTGCCGACGGCTACGTCGTGCTCACCGACTACTGCAAGGGGTGCGGGCTGTGCGTCAAGGAGTGCCCGACCGGCTCGATGAAGATGGAGGAGGAGGCGAGGTGAAACTGGAGGAGGCGGGGAGGTGAACGCGCGCGATGAACTGACCGCGGCAGAACGGGACAGCGCGCGTGCGGCACCGGTGCTGATGACCGGCAACCACGCGGTGGCGTGGGCGGCCAGGCTGGCGCGGCCGAAGGTGGCGCCCGTCTATCCGATCACGCCGCAGACGCCGGTGCTGGAGAAGCTCACCGAGTTCGCCGCCGAGGGGCACTTCGACGCCGAGATCATCACGCCGGAGTCCGAGCACTCCGTGATGGCGGCGTGCATCCCGGCGTCGCTCGCCGGCGTGCGCGTGTTCACGGCCACCGCCTCGCAGGGTTTGCTGCTGATGCACGAGCTGCTGCACTACGCGGCCGGCGCGCGGGCGCCGATCGTGATGGCGAACATCAACCGCACGGTGGCCTCGCCGTGGGCGTTCTGGCCCGACCAGACCGACAGCCTCGCGCAGCGCGACACCGGCTGGATCCAGTTCTATTCCGAGAGCGCGCAGGAGTCGCTCGACACGACGCTCCAGGCCTTCCGCATCGCTGAGGCCGTGCTGATGCCGGCGATGATCAGCCACGACGCGTTCTACGTGTCGCACGCACTCGAGCCGGTCGAGATTCCGGCGCAGGAACTGGTCGACGCGTTTCTGCCGCCGTATGCGCCGCCGCATCGGCTCGATACCGGCAAGGTCGAATCGTGGGGCAACGTGGTTACCCAGGAGATGTTCTACCGGCACCGCCGGGAGATGGAAGAAGCGATGGCGCGGGTGCCGCTGCTTGCCGACGAGGTCGACCGCGACTGGGCGCAGCGCACCGGGCGCAGCTTTGGCGGTGCGATCGAGTGCTACCGCTGCGATGGCGCGCGCACCGTGATCGTCACCATGGGCAGCATGTGCGGCACCGTGCGCGAGGCAGTCGACGCGCTGCGCGACGAAGGCGACGCCGTGGGTCTGCTCAAGGTCCGGCTGTTCCGGCCGCTGCCGGTGCAGGCCCTGCGAGACGCACTCGCCGGGGTGCCGGAAGTGATCGTGCTCGACCGCAACCATTCCCCTGGCGCCGGTGGCGTGCTGCACCGGGAACTGCTCGGCGCGCTCTACGGCCTTGCCGATGCGCCGAAGGTGCATGGCTATCTCGCCGGAGTCGGCGGCGTGAACGTGCCGCCGGAGCGGATCGCCGACTTCTTCCGGCAGGCGCACGGGGCCGAGCCGCCAAACGAATCGGTCTGGGTCAGGTGAATCTCATGCAAAGAATCGAAATGCGCGACGAGGCGATGCTGTGCTCGGGACATGCGGCCTGCCCGGGCTGCATCGACGCGCTGTCGGTACGGCACGTGCTCGCCGCAATGGGGCCGGACACGATGGCGGTGATTCCGCCGTCGTGCATGGCGATCATCGCGGGGCCACAGCCGTACAGCTCGCTGAAGATCCCCGTCTACCAGCCGACGCTCGAGGCGAGTGCCGCCGCAGCCAGTGGCCTGCGCCGCGCGCTCGACGCGCAGGGCAAGCGCGACACGCAGGTGATCGTGCTGGCCGGCGACGGCGGCACCTACGACATCGGCTTCCAGTGCCTGTCCTCTGCCGCCGAGCGCAACGAGGATTTCATCTACTTCTGCCTCGACAACGAGGGCTACATGAACACCGGGGCGCAGAAGTCCTCGTCGACGCCGCATTACGCGAGCACCGGCTCGACGCCCGCCGGCAAGACCTCGCGCAAGAAGAACCTGGTCGAGATCATGGCCGCGCACGAGGTGCCGTACGTGGCCACGGCGAACGTCGCCTTCCTGCCCGACCTGCTCTACAAGGTGAAGAAGGCAAAGGAGCTCCGCGGCACGCGCCTCATCTTGCTGCTGATTCCGTGTCTCGACGGCTGGGGCGTGCCCGACGATGCCGGGCTCACTGCAGCGCGCTATGCGGTCGAATGTGGCGCGTTTCCGCTGTACGAGGTCGAGGACGGCCGCACCTGGCGGCTGAACCACGCCACCCGCACGCGCCCGGTGGCGGACTACCTGTCGCTGCAGCGGCGCTACCGGCATCTCGCGCCCGAGCAGATCGAGGTGCTGCAGGCCGAGGTCGACGAGGCGTGGGCGCGGCTCGAAGAGAAGGCGCGGCGCGCGACGCACGACATCGACCGCCCCCGCGACGCCCGCAGCCCCGCCGCGCAGGGAGTGCGCTCGTGACTCATTCGCGCCGTGCCGCAGACATCGCCACGGCGACGGCGATACTCGAGCGCGCTGCCGGCGACGGGCGCGCAGCCCTTGCCGCTGCCGAAGTCGAGTCGCTGCTCGCGGCCCTCGGAGTCGCCGTCGACGCCGGCGATGCCCGCTCGCAGGCGGCAGTGGATCTGCGCATCTGCCTCGAAAGCACGCGAGAATTCGGTCTCGTGCTGTCCGCCGGAGCAGGCGGGCTCGACGCGATCGACGAGCGCAATTTCCGCCGCGGCCGCGGCACCGCCCACGCCGCCGCGGAACTGGCCGGCGCGGCGGATTTCCTGCGCCTGTTCCGGCGCACGATTACCTACCAGAGGCTCGTCGCGATCGCGCAGCGCGACGGCCTGCTGGTCCCTGATGCCCAGCTCGAGGCCTGTTTCGGCGGGTTGCTTGCGCTCGCCCGAGCGCATCCGGCGGGCGCTGCGGGCGCCCGCTTCGCACTGCGCAAGGCTGAGCTCGACTGCGTCTGCGAGGCAGGCGCGCTGACCGTCGCTGCCGCGCGGTGCGAGATCGGCACGCCGGTCGCCCGTCCGCTGGCGCGCCCGATCGACAAGATCGACAGGCTGCTGCACCCGGCCTCGCTCGGGATCGTAGGCGTATCCACGACCGGCATGAACTTCGCCCGCATCATCCTCCGCAACCTGGTGGGCAGCGGCTTTCCGAAGGAACGGATCACGATCATCCGGCCCGGCGAGACCGAGATCGACGGGGTGCGTTGCGCCGGAAGCCTGCGCGAACTCGAAGGCAGGCTCGACCTGCTCATCGTCGCCGTCAATGCGGAGGCCGTCTACGGCCTCGTCGACGAGATCATCCAGACTGACGCGGTAGACGCGGTGATGCTGATCCCGGGCGGGCTGGGCGAAACGAGCAAGAGCCGCGAGCCGGCAGCCGCGATGGCCGCCCGCATCAATGCCGCCCATGGCAACGCGGGTGGCGGCCCCGTCTTCCTGGGCGCCAACTGCCTCGGCGTCGTATCGCATCCGGGCTCGTACGATTCGTGGTTCATCCCGCTGGAGCGGCTGCCGAAACCGCAGAAGAAGGCGGAGCGCAACTCGGTGATGCTGAGCCAGAGCGGCGCCTTCATGATCACGCGCCTGTCGCACAACCCCTGGCTCGATCCGCGCTACATGCTGGCGCTCGGCAACCAGACCGACCTCACGCACGGCGACCTGCTGGCGTACTTCGCGGAGCGGCCGGAGATCGAGACGATCGGCATCTACGTCGAAGGCTTCAGGGACCTCGACGGCCTCGACTTCGCCCGCGCGGTCCGCCGGGCGGTGGGTAACGGCAAGGACGTGGTTGTCTACAAGGCGGGACGCACCCCATCGGGCGTCGGCGGCGCACTGGGACACACCGCGTCGATCGCGGGCAGCCACGCGCTGTTCGAATCCGTCGTGCGCCACGCCGGCGCGATGGTCGCGCAGGACGTCACTGCCTTCGACGACCTGTTCTACATCGCCGGAGCGCTGCATGCGAAGAAGATCGGCGGCAAGAGGCTCGGCGCGATCAGCGGCGCCGGGTTCGAGGCGGTCAGCATGGCCGACTCGATCGAATCCGACAGCTTCGCGATGGAGATGGGCATCCTGGAGCCCGCCACGATCAGCCGCCTCAAGGAGGTCCTTGCCGCCAAGCGCCTGGACGCGCTGGTCGAGGTGAACAATCCGATCGACATCAACCCGGGCGCCGACGATGAAGCGCACCTGCAGATTGCCGAGGCGTTCCTGCAGGATGCGAACATCGACGCGGTCGTAGTCGCACTCGACCCGACGGCGCCCGCAGTGCGCGCACTCGAGCAGAGCAAGCTGCGGCCCGGCTTCGACATCAGCGACCCGACGAGCACCGTTGCCCTGATGCCGCCGATCGTCGCGCGCAATGAGAAGCCGCTCATCGGTGTCATCGATGCCGGCCGTCTCTACGACGCGATGGCCGCGCGCCTGATGGACCAGGGCGTTTGCGTCTTCCGCAACTGCGCGCGCGCCACGACGGCGCTCGTCAGCTACGTCGAGGCGCGCCAGTACGCTGCCACATTCAAGACAAAGCCCGAGGAACCCCGATGAGCGAGACCCTCAAGCCCGGCCTCACCCTGACGCGGCGGATCGACATCGACCGCGAGCGCACGATCAGCTTCATGGGCGAAGAATGCCGCGTCTACGCGACGCCGCTGATGCTCTACGACGTCGAGTTCGCCTGCCGCGACCTGGTGAAGGACCATCTTGATCCCGGCAAGGACACGGTCGGCACGCGGGTCGAACTCGACCACGTCGGCGCCACGCTGCTCGGCATGTGGGTGGAGATCACGGTCACGCTGGCGAAGGTTGACGGAAATGCGGTGTCGTTCGACTTCACCGTGCGCGACGCCGTGGAAGAGGTCGCCCGCGGCAAGCACAGCCGCTTCATCGTCGGTATCGAGAAGACCGCGCAGCGTCTCAAGGCGAAGCTTGCCAAGGCGGGCGGTTGAGGGCTGTTCTGGGTACGCCCGAGAAAGAACGGATCGGACCCAAGGCTTCAAAGGACGCCGGCTTGGCAACGTTGAGCGTCGCCGGTTAGCGGACGTCGAAGCCCAGCGACGGTCCTGCGCCCGCACTTCAGCCCAGTAACCGCGACCTTCCGCATGGCAGCGGAGGCGGTCGACCGGTTGCATGCGCCTGGCGTGCTCGATTTGCGATACGGAGAACTAAACGCGCTCTGATGGGGCGCTGGCTATGCCCGGTCTCGAGCTACAGCGGACACCGGTCAACTTCGCGCACGCCGGGCAGAAGTCCCGCAAGAAGACTTTCGAAAAGACGCCACGCCGATCGCCGCGGAAAGTGGCTCGAGCGTCAGCTTGTCAGGGCGACGAACAAGCGCAATCGACCCGCAGCGGTCGGACGAGTTGTTTTTGAGCAGTCGCTCGCCGTCGCCAAACACGATTCCCCTACTTTATGAAGGGGTGCGCATGTCGCGTCCCACCACTGTGCTACGTTGCCGCACTAACTTGCCCTGGGTGGCGGAGAGGAGAAGCAATGAGAGCGATAGTTATGAAGGGATTGCTGGTGCTAATGCTTTGCTCGGTCTCCGTTGCCATGCCGACGCGCGCATCGGCCGACGAATGGCCGATGGTTCAGGGGGACTTGTGGGAAGTCACCGGCGTACATCTCAAGGATGGAGGGGCGCTCGCATACGCGAATTTCCTGGCGACGGAGTGGAAGGCAGACCAGGAGTTTGCCAAGTCGAAGGGCTGGATCAAGGCCTACATGGTTTTTGCCAACCCGTACAACCGCAAAGGCGAGCCGGATCTCTA
>JAHEDN010000422.1 GCA_024641225.1 Burkholderiales bacterium
CCCCGGCGTCAGCGGCGAGCGCTCGGGCACACCTCACCACCAGTACCGGACGGAGTAGCGGACGAGGACTTCCGCACCCGCGGGCACGTCTACCGCGAAGCTGACGGTGCGTGCGTCGTCCTTGCGGAACTTGTGGCTGCGCGAGGTGATCTCCCAGTTGACCCAGCGGTAAAGCGTCTCCCTGACCTGCACTTCGACGGGCTCGTCCTTCTGGTTGCGCAGTCTGATTTCGATCTGTTCGGTCATCGTCTTGCGCCCGGTGTCGATGCTGAAGTCAACCTGGCGCCGTTCTCCGACGACATCGAAGGCCGAGCCCATCTTCAGCAGCACCCGTTCGTTGCGCGGCGTGTGATCGATCGAGTCTTCGCCGACGAACTCGAGCGTCTGGTCCGCCTCATCGAGCTTCGACACGCGCACTCGGCCGGCGGGCAGCGGCATGCCCATCCTTGACGCCTCGTTGTTTTGGAACTGCAGGTACACGTCGACTTTGCGGTTGGTGGCCACGCCATAGTTGCGGTCGGTCGCCGGGCTCGGCAGGAAGCCATAGTGGCCCGGCGGTCTGCCGTAATAGACGAGCAGGCGCTCGCATGGCACTTTACGTGCGACGGGGAACAGCTCGATCTGCTTGGTCGAGTTGTCCGCCAGCGTTGTCGGTCGGCCCAGCGTGTACAGGTGGTACTCGAAGAACGCCTTTTCGGCGAAGCCCTCGCTTCGCAGCTCGGCCGCGTTCGCGGGCATCGCCTTGGCGTGATCCGATCGGCCGTCGATCTCGGAACGGTGCACGTCGCCGGCGACGAGCTTCAGCTTGGCAGCGGCATAACTGGCGCCCGACTGGTTGATGATGCTGACCCAGGCGCCAACGTCGAGCTGGCACCGGTTGGCGTTGCGGCCCTCGGTGAAGACGACGTTGTAGTCGCTCCACCAGGTCACGCCACCGGTCTGGTACGAAACACGGGCGCGCTGTTTGCCGCCGCGCTGCGTGGCGATGTTCCACACCAGCGCCGGACGCGTGATCAGGCCGCCAGGCAGCGCAGGCAGATGTACGCCTGCGTTGTGCGGCACGATCTGCACCGTTCCGTCGTCGCGCTTGAGCACCACGCCGCCATGCGTCGAAAGCAGTGTGCCGCTGAACGACTCGGTCGTCTGGCCGCGCACCTGATCGACGCGGATCGGCTTGTCGACGAATTTCTGCAGCAACCGCTCCGTGCTGACCAAGTCGAACTGGAAGTTCTGTTCGAGCACCGTGGTGCCGGTTGGGTCGGTCAGCGATTCGAACATTACGGTGGTCGGATCGATCAGCGCCGCCACGTCCGTGAAACGCAGTTCATCGCGTCCCTGTGCGAGCTCGATGTCGCGCACCTGGCGCACGACCGCGTAGCCCGGTACGGCGCTGTGGCCTGGTTGGCGATAGGTGTCGGCCGGTATGGCGCCCGGACGGGCCCGGCTGTAGATCGTGATCGCCGTAGTGGCTGCGTCCTTGCCGCCTGGAAGGGCCTGGGACGCGCCGCAACTGCCTCCTCCCAGCGCCACCGCAGCAACCGCAAGGGCCAGCGTCGTCGATGTTTGCATCTTCATGACCTCTCCTGCCTCCGCCACCGCGGGTCTGCAGGGTGTTAACGGCACAGCGGGTCGAGCGGGGTCAAGGGCTGCAATCGGCGAAGAAGAATCTCGGCGTTCCCGCTTGCACTTCCCCTGCGGATCGAGAGACAGAACCCCGTCAGGACGGTCAGCCGGGGCGGCGCCCGGGCTGGACCCGACGCCGGGTGCGATCAAGTCACGAACGGCAAGCGCGCCGATCAGGTTCCGGCTCGATCGACGAAACTGAGCGCGACTCGTCCCAACACGCCGAAATCAGCGCGGACGACATCGCCGGGCTCGATAGGTAGGGGAACCATGCACGTGCCGGTGGAAACGACCTGGCCCGCGCGCAGCGTCAAGCCGAGCCGGTTCACTTCAGTGACCAGCCACGCCAGTGCGGAACGCGGATCGCCGAGCACCGCCGCGCCCGTGCCCAGACGCTCCAGGGCAGTCGCGCCGGCTCTCTCTACCGTGCCTCGGACCTCATGGTTGCCAAGGTCGAGCTGCCGCCAGTTGACGCGACGAGGTGTGCCGAAGACAAAGCGACCGGCACACGCATTGTCGGCGAGCAGCTGCCCCTCGCCGGCCCGGACGAAGTCGGCGAATCTCGAAGAAGGCAATTCGATCGACGGGAAGACGCAGTCGACCGCATCGAGAACTTCTTCCATCGTGTAGGCCGATTCTCGAGGCGCAAGATCGCGCGCCATCGCGAACCCGAATTCGGGTTCCGCGACTCGCATTCCGTTTCCCAACGACGGGATGTCGCTTCCGTCGGCATGAACACGCGAGTTCAGGATCCGGCCCGCGAGGGGCCCACTCACACCGATGTGCTCCCGACCGGCCTGGCTCGTCGCGGCGATCTTCCATCCAATCACGCGTTCGCCGGACACGTGCGGCCAATGTGCCTGCACTGCGTATCCCTCGGCGCGTGTCGCCGGCCTGATGTCCTCGGCGAGTTCGTCGAGGAACCGGCCTGATTCGGCGCAATCCCAGAGAAGCTTTGCGGCAAGCCTGTACTTGTCCATCGCTCAGATTCGCTGCCCGGCGCAGCGGGCACGTCAGCTTCAGTCAAACCATAGCAGGGCCAGCCTCGACGCAGCGTTTCATGAATCCTGCGCTGTCGACTTCTCGTCGCGGCAACCGAAATTCGGCCGCTGATTCAGCGGCGGTCGTCCGCGTGCGCCGATCAACCGTCTCCTCGCAGTGGCGGGCGCGCCCGCAGC
>JAHEDN010000063.1:0-1275 GCA_024641225.1 Burkholderiales bacterium
GTGCGAACCTGCTGAACCTGGCCGCGACCGTCGACGCCGCGGTCGGCAACGCGCCAGGCTATCCATTGCTCGCCGACGCCCGTCTGCGCGAGCCGCTGCTCGCGGCACGGCGCATGGTGCTATGGCTGATCGACGGACTTGGTGTCGAGCCGCTGCGCGCGCTGGCGCCGCGCAGCGCGCTGGCTGCTGCGGTCTGCGGCGAACTCGAGGCGGTGTTCCCGTCGAGCACCGCGCCGACAGTGACGATGTTTGCCACGGGACGATCGCCGGCGGCGCACGCGGTGCCGGAGTGGTTCCTCTGGTTCGACGAACTCGGCGCCGTCTACCGCTCTCTTCCACTCGACGCGCGCGATCCGGCCAGCGGCAGGCCGCCGATTGCCGATGCCGCGACGCTATATCCGCAGCCGTCGCTGGCGGCGCGCGCCGCGCGTGCCTGCTATGCCGTGCTGCCGTCGCCGATTGCCGATACCGCGTTCAGCCGCTACGCGCATGCGGGGGCAAGGCGGCTGCCCTTCAGCGGCGAGGATGCCCTGATCGAGGCGATCATCGGAGCCGTCGACAGCAGCCGCGAAGGCTGCTACGTGTATGCGTACAGCGACGCCTTCGACCAGGCCGCACACGACTTCGGTGTTGCCAGCGGCGAGGCGCAGGCGATCGTGCGCCGGCTCGACCGCTGCTTCGAGCGGCTGGCTGAGGCGCTCGCTGCGCGCGGCGCGCTGCTCGCCGTCACCGCGGACCACGGCTTCGTCGATGTGCCAACGCAACTGCGCTTCCGGCTCGACGAATTCAGCGACATCGCCGCCTGCCTGGAGCGGCCGCTGTGCGGCGGCCCGCGCACACCGTTCGCCTACGTGGCGCGCGAAAGACGCGGCGATTTCGCCGCCGTGGTCGAGCGCTCGCTCGGCGGGAGCTTCGTCGCCGTGCCGAGTCGTGATCTGGTCGAAGCGGGCTGGTTCGGCCCCGATGTCCCGGTGCCCAGGCTGGCGCCGCGCCTCGGCACCCACGTGCTGCTGCCGAGGAGCGGCGCGTATCTGGTCGATCTGCTGCCTGGCGAGCGCGCCTTCCTGCCGCCGATCGGCATGCACGGCGGAATGTCGAGCGCCGAGTGTCGCGTGCCACTGATTTTCGCCGGCGCTGGCGGGTAAGCGTCCGCCATGCAGTCCCGGGCAATGCCCGGTCATCAGCGCCGTGCGGGGGCCGGCGGCCACGCCAAGCAGCGTCGCCGCTACGGTCCGTAGATCGCGCCGACGAGGCCGGTTGAAAAGACAGGGACGT
>JAHEDN010000063.1:1285-9967 GCA_024641225.1 Burkholderiales bacterium
CGGCATGCACGGCGGACTGTCGAGCGCCGAGTGCCGCGTGCCGCTGATCCTCGCCGGCGCCGGCAGGTAAGCGTCCGCCATGCAGGCCGGGGCGATGTTCGGTCGCCAGCGCCGTATGCAGGGCAGGATCGGCGGCCGCGCGAAGCCGCGCCGCTGCTACGGCCCGTAGATCGCGCCGACGAGGCCGGTTGAAAAGACAGGGACGTAGGTGACGACGAGCAGCGTCGCGATCAGCAGCAGGATGTAGCCGACGTTGACGCGGGTCACCGCCCACATGTCTTCCTTGGCGATCGAGCAGGCGACCGCGAGCACGCTCGCCACCGGCGGCGTCTGCTGTCCGATGGCGATGTTCAGCGTGACGATGATTCCGAAGTGCACCGGGTCCACGCCGAGTTCGCGCACCAGCGGCATCACGATCGGCACGACGAGCACGATCGCCGCCGCGCCGTGCATGATGCAGCCGAGCCCGAAGAGGAGCAGGTTCAGCATCGCCAGCACGACATAGCGGTTTTCGCTGATGGCGAGCATCGCCCGCGTCAGTCGCACCGGAACCTCGAGCTCGGTGAGGTAAATCCCCAGCACGGCCGACGCCGTCACCAGCAGCATGACCGCCGCCGTCTGGACCACGCCATCGACGAGCGACCTGTGCAGCAGCCGCAGGTCGAGCTCGCGGTAGATGAACACGCCGATGACCAGCGCCGCGAGCACCGCCAGTCCGGCGGCCTCGGTCGCGGTGACGATGCCGCTGAAGATCCCGCCGAGGATGATCACCGGCAGCGTCAGGGCCCATCCGGCCTCCCTGAACGACCGCCACAGGCGCCGGAGGCTGAAGGCGTCCTCTCGCGGAAGATTGAACCGCACGGCGTACCAGTAAGACAGCGCCATCATCGCGATCCCACAGACGATGCCGGGCACGATTCCCGCGATGAACAACTGCGTGATCGAGGTGTCCGAGATCGCGCCGTAGAGAATCATCGGCAGCGAGGGCGGAATGATCACGGCCAGCGAGGCGGACGAAGACGTCACGGCGGCAGAGAAGCGCCCCGAGTATCCGCGTCGCTTCATCTCGGGGATGAGCACGGAACCCAGCGCGGCAACGTCGGCCACCGCCGAACCCGAGATCTCGGCAAAGATCATCGACACGAAGACGTTGACCATCGCGAGCCCGCCGCGGATGAACCCGACGAGGGCGGTCACGAAGGCAATCAGCCGCCGCGAGATGCCCGAGGTGTTCATCAGGCCGCCCGCGAGGATGAACAGCGGAATCGCGAGCAGCGGGAAGCTGGTGGCGCCGCTGTAGAACGTCAGCATGGCGTTCACCAGCGCGGTCGTGCCGTGCGCCGCGACCATCCCGGCCATTGCAACGACCGCGATCGCCACCGCGATCGGCACGTTGATCAGAACGAGCACGACGAGCAGCAGGAACACCAGCGCGATGGTCATCGCTGGCCTCCGCGCAGACCGGCGCGAACCTCGTCCGAGCGCGCCATTCCTTCGGCGATGGCGTCGCTGATCTCCTTCGACTCATCGTCGACGCCACCGCGCACGCGCGCCAGGCTCTCCGGCAGATCGAGCAGTTCGGCAGCGATGACCAGTACGGCCGCGACAGGCACGACGCTTTGCACGAACTGCACCGACAGCCAGGGCAGCGTCACCAGCGTATCGCCGAACATCAGCCCCAGCGCGCGCGTACCGGCGAAGCAGACGACTGCCCAGAAGCCCAGCACGACCGCCTTGGCCAGCGCGAAGCAGGGCAGCCGCAGCGCGAGGGGAAGGCGAAACACGAGGCCGGGGAAGCCGAGGTGCGCGTGCCGCAGAACCGCCAGGCCGGCGCCGAGAAACGTCAGCCAGGCGAGCAGCACCGACGCAACTTCGTCGTACCAGATGATCGATGCGCCCGCCTTACGGAAACCGACCGCAGCGATGACGAGCGCTGCCAGGCCGAGCAGCAGGCCAATGGTCAGAACCTGCAGCGCCGCGTCAAGCCAGCGCCTCGCGCGTGCGAGCACGGTCGATCACCGGTAGCCGAAGCGCCGCGCCTAGTTCGCGGCGCGCAGCGTCGCCTCGATCATCGCCTTGCCGTTCGGCACTTCCTTCTCGAACTCGTCGTAAAGTGGCTGGCTCGCCTTGACGAATGCGGCGCGATCGGCGGTGTTGACCTTGATGCCGCCAGCGACGAGTTTGTCCTTGAGCACCTCGTCGTCCTTGGCGCCACGTTCGTACGACCAGGCTTCCATCTCCTTGGCCGTCTGCTGGATGACGTCGCGGATCTCCTGCGGCCAATTGCTCCAGGTGGCGGTCCCGGTGGTAAGGAACGAAGGCGTATAGACGTGGTTGGTGACGGACAGGAACTTCTGGACCTCCTGGAACTTCGCCGCGTAGATGTTCGTGTACGGGTTCTCCTGGCCGTCGATCACGCCGGTCTGCAGGCCGACGAAGACCTCGGAGAAGGCCATCGGCGTGGGATTCGCGCCCCACAGCTTGAACATCTTCACGCGCCAGGCACCGCCCGGCACGCGCAGCTTGATGCCCTTCAGGTCGTCCGGCTTGTCGATTGGACGGGTGTTGTTGGTGATCTGCCGGAAGCCGTTCTCCCACAGGCCGAGGATCTTGTAGCCCTTCTTCTCGGTGACCGGCGCGATCATCTGCCAGAACACGTTCGGCGCAATCCGGTTCAGGTGCCCACGGTCCTTGATCAGGAACGGCATGTCGAACAGCGCGAACTCGGGACTCACCGTCGACATGATCGACGACGGCATCGACAGGTGAACCGAGCCGAGGCGCAGCTTCTGCATCAGCTCCTTGTCGCCGCCCAGCTGCGATGACGCGAAGAACTTGACCGTCGCCTTGCCGGCCAGCTTCTCGTTGGCGCGGCGGGTGAACTCTTCGCCCGTCAGCGCCTGCAGCGACCCGGCCTCGGCGCTGATGCCGAAGATGATTTCGCTGGGCGCCTGGGCCACCAGCGGCGAACTGAACAAAACGGCCGCGACGGCGGCAAGACCTGCGGATACTCGAAGTGCCTTCATTGCCCTGTCCTCCTCCTCTGTGCAGTGCCGACCCGCCGTCCTCAGTGCGCCCGTTGCGCACGGGCCGACATGTCGGCAACCACGTGAAACGCCCGCCGAATGGCTTCGGCGTTCGCAACTCCCTTGCCGGCGATGTCGAACGCGGTGCCCTGCGCCGGGGTCGCCACCGGATAGGGCAGCCCGCCCATCACGGTGACCCCGCGCTCGAAGCCGAGCGTTTTCATCGCGATCTGTCCCTGATCGTGGTACATGGTCAGCACGGCGTCGTAGCCCTCCCGCCGGGCAAGCAGGAACGCCGTGTCGGACGGAAACGGTCCGCGCGCATCGATGCCCTCGCCCTGAAGGCGGGCAATGGCCGGCGCGATGACGTCGATTTCCTCGCGGCCCATCGTGCCGCCGTCACCCGCGTGCGGATTCAGCGCGCACACGGCGATCTTCGGCCGCGCAACCCCGCTCATGCGCAGCGACCTTTCGATGACGTAGGCGCCGGTGCACACCGCGTCGACGGTGACCTGGTCGGCAACGCGGCGCAACGCGATATGCGAAGTCACGCGCGACGTCCAGAGCCCGTCGAGCATGTTCAGCTCGCACACCGGCTCCTGGACCCCGAGATGCTCGGCAACGTATTCAAGTTCGTCTTCCTGCTTCAGGCCAGCCAGCCGCATCGCCTGCTTGTTCAGCGGCGCGAACACGACCCCGTCGATCTGTCCGGCCGCCAGCGCGTCCGCGACAAACGCCAGCTGGCGCAGCACCGCGCCTCCCGCGACCGGCGTGGCACGCCCGACGGTGATGGCCTCCGCATCGATGACCGGCAGCGGCAGCAATGACGGGCGTCCGGCGGCAAACACGAGCCGGTCGATGCTGTCGACCGGCAGCGCGTCGATCGACGTCGCGGCGACACGCTGGCCCGTCTCCCAGACCGCCGGCGGCGCCACGACGAGAACGCGCGCCCGCCCGTAGATCTCGGGCATGGCGAGCAGCTTGACGGCGAGCTCGGGCCCCACTCCGTTGGGATCGCCCATCAGCAGCGCGATTCTCGGCAGGTCCGTCATCGGTCCCGTCGAGACAGCATCAATAGCCATAGGCCTTGACCTTCTTCCAGGTTTGCGTGAGGTGATCGCGGAGCAGTCGGCGCACGGTCCGGACATCGCGCTTTTCCAGCGCCCGGGCGATCGCCTCGTGTTCCTCGACCGCCGAATTCCAGCGGTCCGTCCGGTTCGACATGAAGCGCACGCGGTAAAGCCTTGCGTTGAGGGTTTCGTGCAGGCTCTGCAGCGTCGCGTTGCGGCTGGCCCGCGCGATGCGCCGATGAATCTCCTGATTCAGCCTGAAATACGCGTGCCGATCGCGGCGCCCGTACGCCTTCACCATGCGATCGTGCGCCTCTCGAATCGCAGCAATCTCTGCGTCGGTCGCCCGCGAGCAGGCCAGCTCGCCGCAGCTTGCCTCGAGCACGCCCATTGCCTCGAGCATGTCCTCGACCTGGTCCGCCGACGGGCTGGCGACGAACGCGCCACGGTTAGGCTCAAGCTGGACCAGCCCTTCTGCCGCGAGCATCTTGATGGCCTCGCGCAGCGGCGTTCGCGAGACATGCAGGCGCTCCGCAAGCTCGCGCTCGTTCAGCTTGGCGCCGGCCGAAAGCTCGTCGGCGGCGATCATGTCGCGCAGGCGCCCGGCGACCTGCGCCGGCAACGCAGCGCGCACGATGCGCTGCGCCTGCGCGGCGGAGCCTGCGGTCGTCGAGCCTGAACGGGGCACGTCGGCGCCTTGCACTGAAGCCATCTACCCTCCCGAGTCGTATTATGTATACAAAATGCCAAAAGGCAAGGCGGTCACCGCGGCAGTGGACGTCGGCCGGGCGCCAACCGTAACGCCGGGGCCCGCGCAGGCCATCGACTCTTGTAGTCGCAGGATCGCGACGCGTAAGCTGCGCAGCGGCCGCAACAGCTTCGGGACGAATCGCCCATCGATGGCCGTCCTGACAAGCGCGACAGCCAAGGCGAGGAGGAGAGGTCATGGGCCGGAGCCGTACACCGCGTCATCGGGGCATCTACCCCGTCGTGCCGACCACTTTCGCCGAGAACGGCGAACTCGATCTGCCCAGCCAGAAGCGCTGCGTCGATTTCATGATCGACGCCGGCGCCAACGGCCTCGCCATCCTGGCCAACTTTTCCGAGCAGTTCGCGCTGTCGGACGACGAGCGCGAGGTGCTCACGCAAACGATCCTCGAGCACGTCGCGGGCCGCGTGCCAGTGATCGTCACGACGACGCACTTCAGCTCGAAGATCTGCGCCGAGCGCAGCCGACGCGCGCGGGACCTCGGCGCGGCGATGGTCATGGTGATGCCGCCCTATCACGGCGCCACGATCCGCGTGCCGGAGGCCAAGCTCGTCGAGTTCTTCGCGTCGCTGTCCGACGCCATCGACATCCCGATCATGATCCAGGACGCGCCGGTGAGCGGCACGCCGATGCCGGCCGCGTTGCTGGCCCGGCTGGCGCGCGAAATCGAACATGTCGCTTACTTCAAGATAGAAACGCCGGGCGCGACCGCCAAGCTGCGCGAACTCGTCCGGCTGGGCGGCGAGTCGGTCGAAGGGCCCTGGGACGGCGAGGAAGGCATCACCCTGCTGCCCGACCTCGACGCCGGCGCCACCGGCTCGATGACCGGCGGCGGCTACCCCGACGGCATGCGCCGGATCTTCGACGCCTACGCCGCCGGCGAGAAGGAGGCCGCTGCCTCCGAGTACCAGCGCTGGCTGCCCCTGATCAACTACGAGAACCGGCAGTGCGGCCTGCTGGCCGCCAAGGCGTTGATGAACGAAGGCGGCGTCATCGAATGCGACGCGCCACGCGCGCCGCTTCCCGCACTGCATCCCGACACTCGTGCCGGCCTCGTCGCGACAGCACGGCGCCTCGATCCGCTGGTGCTGCGGTGGGGAAAGTGACGAAGCGTCGCAGCGTGACGGATGACCAAAGCGCCGGCGGCTGATCGCTCGCCGGTGTCATCTTGTGCAATTTGCAGGCGGGCATCACACTCGCCTGGCGCCGCGTCGCTTCTTCCCGCGGATGTAGCTCCCGGCGCAGGATAACGACGACGCGACGGCTGCCGGCCAAAGCGCGCAACAACGACAAGGAGCCCAATTCATGAAGCTGATCCGCCGCAAATGGCTGGCCTGCACGGCCGCTGCGCTTGCGCTTGCATTCGGCGGCGTCGCCGCCGCTGCGTACCCGGACCGACCGGTCACCATCATCGTCCCGTGGGGCGCGGGCGGCGGCACCGACGCGGTTGCGCGTTTCGTCGCTGCCGAACTGGAGAAGGAGCTGAAGCAACCGGTCAACGTGGTCAACCGCACCGGCGGCAGCGGCGTGGTCGGCCACCAGGCGATCCAGTCGGCCACCCCGGACGGCTACACGCTCGGCCTGATCACGGTGGAGATCACGATGATGCGGCACGTCGGCCTGACGCAGCTGTCGTATGCGGACTTCACGCCGATCGCGTTGATCAATTTCGACCCCAACGCCGTGTTCGTCCGCACCGACTCGCCGATCAAGGACGCGAAAGGCCTGCTCGACGCGGTGAAGGCCGATCCGGGCAAGATGAAGGCGAGTGGCACCGGCCAGGGCGGAATCTGGCATCTTGGGCTCGCCGGCATGCTGGTCGACGCCAAGCTGCCCGCCAACGGCGTGACCTGGGTACCGAGCCAGGGCGCGGCGCCGGGATTGCAGGATCTCGTCGCGGGCGGGATCGATCTCGTTTCGGCCTCGCTGCCCGAGGCCCGTTCGCTGATCGATGCCGGCCGCGTGCGACCGCTGGTGCTGATGGCCGACAAGCCGGACGCGCTTTTCCCGAACGTGCCGCTGTTGAAAAGCGTCAACGGCAGCAGCTGGACCAACGGTGCGTGGCGCGGTCTGGCAGGGCCGAAGGGGCTGCCGAAAGAGGTGACAGACAAGCTCGGCCCGGCAATGAAGAAGATCTACGACTCGAAGGCCTACGCTGATTTCCTGGCGACGCGTGGCTTCGGCGCCACCTGGGCGGACGGACCCGATTTCGGCAAGTTCATGGCCAAGGGCGACGCCGATATGGCCAAGGTGATGAAGGCCGCCGGCATCGCGAAATAGCACGAGGAAATGCGGCCGTGCTGCGCACGGCCGCAATTGGCAATTCCCTTCAGAACGCTCGCCGCGCGATGCGCGTCAACGACGCCCTGATAGGCGCCGTACTGCTGGCGCTGTCGCTTGCGGTGCTCTGGCACGTGCGGACCTTTCCGCCGGTGCCGGGGCAGCCGTATGGATCGGCGCTTTTCCCGACCCTCGCGGCGGCGGGCCTCGGCGTCGCGGCCGTGATGCTGATCGTGCAGGGCCTGCGCAGCAGGACACCGCTGAGGCGAGCGAGCGCGGCCGAGCGCTCGGGTCGCATCGCTGCGGCGGTGACGATCGCCGCGCTTGCTTTCTACTTGCTGTTTTCCGAGCGGCTCGGCTTCATCGTCAGCTCGGTGCTGATGCTGGTCGCAATGCTGTGGGCGTATGGCGTACGGCGCGCGCTGATCGTGCCGGTGGCGCTGATCGCAACGGTGGTCGTCCACACGCTGTTCTTCAAGCTGCTGAAAGTGCCGCTGCCCTGGGGCTGGCTTGCGCCGGTGGCCTGGTAAGGCCCGATGCGCTTCTGCAGACTTCGGCTTCACGCCAGCGCGGGGCGTCACTGATGGACGCCGTCTGGCTCGCGCTGCAGATGGTCGCCACCCCACAGGTGCTGGCGGTGGTGATCGGCGCGTCGATGTTCGGCCTGTTCGTCGGTGCGGTACCGGGACTGACCGCGACGATGGCCACGGCGCTGCTCGTGCCACTGACGTTCTTCATGCCACCGATCGCGGCAGTCGCGGCCATGGTCAGCGCAACCGCGATGGCCATTTTCGCAGGCGACATCCCGGGCTGCCTGCTGCGCATTCCCGGCACGCCGGCCTCGGCCGCCTACACGGACGAGGCCTACACCATGACGCGCAACGGCCAGGCCGAAATGGCGCTCGGAACCGGACTGGTGTTTTCGGCAATCGGCGGACTGTTCGGAACGCTGGTGCTGATCGTCGCGGCGCCGGCGCTGGCGGAGGTGGCGCTCAAGTTCAGCTCGGCCGAGTATTTCTGGCTGGTCCTGCTGGGTCTGACCTGCGCCGTGTTCATCAGCAGCGACCGGCCACTGAAGGGCGTCGTCACGCTGTTTCTCGGCCTGCTGGCCAGCACCGTCGGGCTGAACAATCCGGCGGCACATGCGCGCTTCACCTTCGGCAACGCCGACCTGCTCGGCGGAATCTCGCTGATCCCGGCCATGATCGGGCTGTTTGCGATCGGCGAGATCCTGCGCTTCGCGGTCTCGCCAAGCCAACTCGGCGAGTTCAAGCGCCAGGTCGGCTCCGTATTCGCCGGCATGTGGACGCTGATGCGCAAGTACAAGAAGCAGACGCTGCGCGGCAGCGTGCTCGGCACCGTCGTCGGCGCCCTGCCCGGCGCCGGCGCCGACATCGCGGCGTGGATGTCGTTCGCAATGAGCAAGAAGCTGTCGCGCGAACCGGAGAAGTTCGGCACCGGGCATCCCGAGGGGCTGGTCGAGGCGGGCGCGGCCAACAACAGCGCGCTCGCCGGCGCGTGGATCCCGGCGCTGGTG
>JAHEDN010000064.1 GCA_024641225.1 Burkholderiales bacterium
CTTCGCGGCGCTCGTCGCGCCGATTGGCAAGCTCGGCCGGCGCGCGGCCGTCCGCCTCGCGCGCCACGCGCCGGCTGGCCAGCACCAGCGCGGCGTACTCATCGAGGTCCCCGTCGAACGAATTGACGATTCCGTCGTGCACCAGCCATAGCTGGTCGGTGGTGGCGCGCAGCAGGTGGCGGTCGTGCGAGACGAGAATCAGTGCGCCGCCGAACGAGGACAGGGCGACCGTGAGTGCCTCGCGCGTTTCCATGTCGAGATGATTGGTCGGCTCGTCGAGCAGCAGCAGATTGGGCCGGCTCCACGCGAGCAGGGCGAGCGCACAGCGTGCCTTCTCGCCGCCGGACATCGGCCCGACCGGGCTGGAGGCCAGGTCGGACCCGAAGCGGAACCGGCCCAGAAAATTGCGCAGATCCTGCTCGCGCGTCTGCGGATCCGCCTCGAGCGCCAGCCGGCGCAGGTGCTGCAGCGGCGTTTCATCCGGCCGCAGCTGATCGAGCTGGTGCTGGGCGAAGTAGCCGATCGCCAGGCCGGCGCCGCGCCGCAGTTCGCCTGCGGCGGCGACCAGTTCGCCGGCGATACTCCTGACCAGTGTCGACTTGCCGGCGCCATTCACGCCAAGGATGCCGATGCGGTCGCCGGAACGGATCAGGAACTTGACTTCGTCGAGGATCGTGCGCTGCCCGTAAGCCAGACGCAGGCCTTCGGCGTCCAGTAACCGCTCCGGCAGCTTGCGTGGCTCGGGAAATTCGAAACGCCATTCACGGCTCGACCGCACCGGCTCGACCGCGACCAGCCGCTCGAGCATCTTGATGCGGCTTTGCGCCTGCTTTGCCTTGGTCGCCTTGGCGCGGAAGCGGTCGACGAAGCTCTGCAGATGAGCCGCCGTGCGCGCGTAAGTCTTGGCAGCGGCCTCCTGCTGGCGCAGCTGTTCGGCCCAGGCCAACTCGAAGGCGCTGTAGTTGCCGGCGTAGCGGCGAATCACGCCGTCGGAGATGTGCCAGGTGACCGTCGTGCTGCGGTCGAGGAACTCGCGGTCATGCGAGATCAGCAGCACGGTGGCCGGCTGTTTCTTCAGCCAGGCCTCCAGCCAGATCACCGAGTCGAGGTCGAGGTGGTTGGTCGGCTCGTCGAGCAGCAGCAGATCCGCCGGCCGCAGCAGTGCGCGCGCCAACGCCAGACGATTACGCCAGCCGCCGGAGAATTCGGACACCGGCCGCGAAAGGTCGGCTTGGGCGAAGCCAAGCCCGTTGAGCACGCTGGCGGCCTGGGCGACGATCGCGCCCTCGTTCAATTCGGCCAGATGGGCATGCGCGTGCGACAGCCGCAGGTCGTCGTCGTCGGCTTCGGCGGCGGCGAGTTCGGCGCGGGCGGCGATCAGGGGCGCGTGCCCGGCAAGGACGTACTCGAGCGCGGCTTCGCCGCTTGCATCGATGTCCTGCGCTACGTGCGCAATGCGCGTTGGTTGCGGCGTCTCGATGCGCCCGGACTCGGGCGAGACTTCGCCGAGCAGCAAAGCGAACAGCGTGGATTTGCCGGATCCGTTGGCACCCGTCAGGCCGATCCGCTCGCCCGCGGCCGCGGCCAGCGAGACGTTGCTATAGAGGGTGCGGACGCCGCGCGCGGCCGCCAGATCAATCAGGCGCAGCATGCGCGGATGTTAAGGCGTCGCCTTTGGCCGGCGACCGGCAGACCGCCGCCGCACGCGACGCGCACGCTCAGAGAGCGGGGTCCTTATGGCGACAACCTGCTGCGCAGGCGGCGATCCCGGCACCTTGGCAACGTGGTCCCCGACTGCTACCCGATTACCGCCCGCCGGTGCGGAACTACGGCAGCTCTTCCTGCCTGGCCATGAACACCGTGTCGTCACCGTCGCTGGTCGTGAGCCAGGTCAGCGGAACGTCCTTCAGCCCCTGCTCGACGGCGGCGCGGCCGCCACCGACCTCGACGAACAGCAGGCCACCACGCTTCAGGTAACCGCGTGCGCCGCGGACGACGCGACGCACGATCGCCATGCCGTCGGCCCCGCCCGCCAGCGCAAGCTTCGGCTCCTGCTGGTACTCGCGCGGCAGGGCAGCCATCGACTCGTCGGTAACGTATGGCGGATTGCACAAGATGATGTCGTAGCGCTTGCTCGGCATATCGCCGTACAGGTCGGACTGAACCGGGCTGATCCGTCGCGCCATCTGATAGTCGGCAATGTTGCGCTTGGCCACCGCCAGTGCGTCAGGCGAGACATCGGCGGCATCGACCTGAGCGGAAGGAAAGACGTCTGCCGCCATTACCGCCAGGCAGCCTGAGCCGGTGCACATGTCGAGCACGTCGGCGACCGCCTGAGGTTTCTGCACCCAGGGAGCGAGCCCGTCCTTCAGCAGTTCGGCAAGGAACGATCTCGGGATGATCGCCCGCTCGTCGACGTAGAACCGGTAGCCCTGCAGCCAGGCTTCACGCAACAGGTACGCGGCCGGCACCCGCTTGCGCACGCGCTGGTCGATCAACTGGATTTGCGCGTTGATCTCGGCGTGGGTCAGGAAGGCGTCGAGGAAAAGGTCGGCGCGCTCCAGCGGAAGCTGCAGCGAGCGCAGGACCAGGAACAGCGCCTCGTCGACCGCATCAGCCTGGCCATGGCCGAAGAAAACCCCGCCTTCGTTCATCCGTGTGACGGCGTAACGCAGGACATCGCGGATGGTGCGCAGATTGGCCTGGGCGTCAATGCTCATGTTTCAGTTTCCGTCAGAAGGAATTCAAGCGTGCGCCGGTAGACGTTCTTCAGTGGTTCGAGATCGGCCAGGCGGATGCACTCGTCGACTTTGTGGATCGTCGCGTTCGTCGGTCCGAACTCGACCACCTGCGGGCAGATCGATGCGATGAAGCGGCCGTCCGACGTGCCACCGGTGGTCGACAACTGCGGGCGCCGGCCGACGGTCACTTCAATCGCGGCCGCCAGCGCCTCGCTCAGGCGGCCGGGCTCGGTCAGGAACGGCTGGGCGCCGACCGTCCACGTGATCTCGAAATCGAGCCGGTGCCGGCGCAGGATTTCCTCGATACGTTGCATCAGCGCTGCCGCCGTCGACACCGGCGCAAAGCGCAGATTGAACTCGACTTCGCAGGTGCCGGGGATGACGTTCAGCGCCCCGGTGCCGGCACGGACGTTGGAGATCTGGAAAGTCGTCGGCGGAAAGTGCGCGTTACCGTGGTCCCAGACTTCCGCGGCGAGGTCGGCAAGCGCAGGCGCCGCCAGATGGACCGGATTGCGCGCCAGGTGCGGATAGGCGACGTGTCCCTGGATACCCTGAACGACCAGTCGGCCGGACAGCGAGCCGCGGCGGCCATTCTTGATCGTGTCGCCGAGGTGTTCGACCGAAGTCGGTTCGCCGACGATGCAGTAATCGATGATCTCCTCGCGCGCCGTGAGCTGCTCGATGACAGCGACGGTGCCGTCGGTGGCCGGCCCCTCCTCGTCGGAGGTCAGCAGCAGGGCGATCGAGCCGCGGTGATCCGGGTGGGCGCGGACGAATTCCTCGGCCGCGATGGCGAAAGCGGCCACCGAGCTTTTCATGTCAGAAGCGCCTCGGCCGAACAGTATGCCGTCGCGGACTGCGGGAACGAACGGATCGCTCGTCCACCGATCGCGCGGGCCGGGCGGGACGACGTCGGTGTGGCCGGCGAAGACCACCGTCGGTCGCTTCCGGCCGCGACGCAGCCATAGGTTCGTGGTGCCGTTGCGGGCGATGGTCTCGGCATGAAAACCCAGTGGCGCGAGGCGGGCCACAACCAGCGGCTGGCAGCCGCTGTCCTCGGGCGTGACCGAACGGCAGCCGATCAGTTGTTGCGTCAGTTCGAGGGTTGCGGACATCGGGCACTTGCGACATGCGGCGCGGCGCCGAAGCTTACGGCAGTCCGAGGCGCCGCCGCGCGCCAGGCGGGGCGGCTCGGGTTCGGGTGCGCCGGATCAGATGTTCAGCGTGAACTCCGAGAAGGAGGCGGGCTCCGGCTCGTTCTTGGGCGTCCCGGTGGCCGGCGCCTGTTGCACCTTGCCCGAGTTGTTGATCATCCACAGCAGGTTGTTCTTCGAGTCGGCGGCGGCAAGCGCGTCATCGCGCGTGATGAGATCCTTCTGAAGCAGCGTGTACAGGCTCTGCTCGAAGGATTGGCTGCCGGGCGCCAGGCTCCTTTCCATCGCCTCCTTGATCGCCGGCACGTCGCCGCGCTCGATCAGGTCGGTCATGTGGCCGCTGTTCTGCAGGATCTCCACGGCCGGCATCCGTCCGCTCCGCTTCGCGCGCAACAGGCGTTGCGACACGATTGCCTTCAGCGACGCGGCCAGGTCCTGGAACAGCGCCTGGCGTGTCTCCGGCGAGTAGAAGCTGATGACGCGGTTGAGTGCATGCGAGCTGTTGGTCGCATGCATCGTCGCCACGACGAGGTGGCCGCTCATCGAGTAGGCCACTGCGGCGCCCATGGTTTCGCGATCGCGGATCTCGCCGATGAACATCACGTCCGGCGCCTGCCGCATCGCATTCTTCATCGCCACCTGCAGGCTGAGCGCGTCGGCGCCGATCTCGCGCTGGTTGACGATCGACTTCTTGTTGCGGAACAGGAACTCGATCGGGTCCTCGAAGGTCAGGATGTGGCCGCTCATCAGCTCGTTGCGATGATCGAGCATCGAAGCGATCGTGGTCGACTTTCCGGAACCGGCGGCGCCGACCACGAGGATCAGTCCCCGGCGCTCGAGCACCAGATCCTTCAGCAGGTCGGGCAGCGTCAGGCTGTCCAGCCGCGGCACGTCGTGCGGGATGAAGCGGATCACCGCCGAAGCGCTGCCGCGCTGCAGGAAGGCGCTCAGGCGGAAGCTGCCGAGCCCCTGCACCGGCAGGCCGAGATTCAGTTCGCACTTTTCTTCGAGCTCGCGGAAATGGCTGTCGGTGAGCCGCTCGGCAAGGAGGCCGATCACCTGTTCCGGGCTCAGGCGCTCCTGGTTGACCGGAACGCACACGCCGTTGATCTTGATCGTGACCGGCGAGCCGACCGAGACGAACAGGTCCGAGGCATTCTTCTCGGCCATCAGCTGGAAAAGCCTATCGAGCGCCATGCCTCCTCCGGTTGCGGTCGCGCGTTTACCTGACTAGCTTACGCAGACGCCTCGCAGAGCGAAAGCCGGGCGCTTCGGTCGAAAGGACGAATCCGAACCGCTCCTGCGCCGTGCCGTCAGCTGCCGTCGACCGCGAGCCGAAGCAGCTCGTTGATCCCGGTCTTCGCGCGGGTGCGGGCGTCGACCTGCTTGACGATCACCGCGCAGTAGAGATTGCAGTTCGCTGCCGGCAGCGAACCGGCCACGACCACCGAGCCGGCTGGCACCCTGCCATAGGAGATCTCGCCGGTTTCGCGGTTGAAGATCTTGGTGCTCTGGCCGATGAACACACCCATGCCGAGCACCGAGTTCTCCTCGACGATCACGCCCTCGACCACCTCGGAGCGGGCACCGATGAAGCAGTTGTCCTCGATGATTGTCGGATTGGCCTGCAGAGGCTCCAGCACGCCTCCGATGCCCACGCCCCCGGAGAGATGGACGTTCTTGCCGATCTGCGCACAGGAGCCGACGGTGGCCCAGCTGTCGACCATCGTTCCTTCGTCGACGTAAGCGCCGATGTTGACGAACGAAGGCATCAGCACCACGTTGCGCGCGATGAAAGCGCCGCGGCGCGCCACCGCCGGGGGCACGACGCGGACGCCGGCCTGGCGGAACTGCGCTTCGCTCCAGCCGGCGAACTTGGTCTCGACCTTGTCGTAGAAACGGAACGGATCGTCGCCGCCGAAGCCCATGGCCCGGTTGTCCGACAGGCGGAAAGAAAGCAGCACGGCCTTCTTGGCCCACTGGTGGACGATCCACTGGCCTTCGCGCCTTTCCGCGACACGCAGTTCGCCCGCGTCGAGTCGGGCCAGGGTGTCCTCGACCGCGCTACGGACCGGCCCGGTCGTCGCGGGCCCCAGGCTGGCGCGGTCTTCCCACGCGCTATCGATGGTGTCTTGCACTGACATAGGATCCTCAGAGTGAACGACCGAACTCGGCGATGCGGTGCGCGGCTGCCATGACTTCCGCTTCCTCCGCGACAAGCGCAATCCGGACGAATCCGGCGCCAGGGTTGAGCCCGTCACAGGTGCGCGAGAGGAAGCTGCCGGGAAGCACGGTCACGTTGAACCGCGCATGCAGCCGGCGCGCGAACTCGGCGTCGTCGATCGGCGTGCGTGCCCACAGATAGAAGGCGGCGTCCGGCACGGAGGTGTCGAGCACCTGCTGCACGATCGGTGTGGCGTGACGGAACTTCGACGCGTACTTGCGCCGGTTCTCGACCACATGCGCCTCGTCACGCCACGCAGCGACACTGGCCGCCTGCACCGCCGGACCGAGCGCCGCGCCATGGTAGGTACGGTAGAGGAAGAAGCTCCTGAGCACCGAGGCGTCGCCGGCGACGAAACCGGAGCGTAAGCCGGGCGCATTCGAGCGCTTCGATAGGCTTCCGAACGCGACCAGTCGCTCGAAACCACTGCGACCCAAAGCCGTCGCTGCCTGCAGGCCACCCAGCGGCGGCGAAGCTTCGTCGAAGTAGATCTCCGAGTAGCACTCGTCGCTGGCAATGACGAAATCGTGGCGATCGGCCAACTCGAACAGCGTGCGCCATTCCGGCAGGGTCATCACCCGGCCGTGCGGGTTGCCGGGCGAACACACGTAGACCAGTTGCACCTTCGACCAGGTCGCCGCGTCGGGCGCGGCGAACTCCATCCTGAAGCCGTTGTCCGGCGTGCACGGCAGGAACAGCGGCTGCGCGCCGGCCAGCAGCGCGGCCCCCTCGTAGATCTGATAGAAGGGGTTGGGAATCACGACGCGCGCGCCACGGCTGCGGTCGATAACGGTCTGAGCAAAAGCAAACAACGCCTCGCGTGACCCGGCCACCGGCATCACCTGCGTCGCAGGGTCAATCTTCGACAGCCCATGGCGGCGCGCCAGCCAGGCGGCGATCGACTCGCGCAGTGCGTCGGTGCCGAGCGTGCTCGGGTAGCTGGCGAGCGTCGGCAGCGCTGCCGTCAGCGCATCGAAGAGCAGCTTCGGCGTGGCGTGCTTCGGCTCGCCGATCGACAGGTTGATTGGCGCCATGCCAGCCGGCGGCGTATTGCCGGCCAGCAGCTGGCGCAGCCGCTCGAACGGGTACGGTTGCAGGCGCGCGAGGTCGGGATTCATCCCCGCACGCTCGACGAAGGTTCGAAGCGTGCCAGCTCGATGTGCGGCGCGGGCTTCCAGCCGCGCTTCCGGTGTTCCGCCACAACGGTCGTGAAGATGCCGCCGCGAACGTACCAGCGCGCCGTCAGGCGCAGAAATCGCGGCTTCATCGCGCGAACCAGGTCGTCGACGATGACGTTGGTCACCGCCTCGTGGAACACGCCCTTGTCCCGGTACGACCAGGCATAGAGCTTGAGGCTCTTCAGCTCCACGTTGCGCGCGTGGGGCACGTAATCGAGCACCAGGGTCGCGAAATCCGGCTGCCCCGTCAGCGGGCACAGGCAGGTGAACTCGGGAATCTCGATGTGGACCAGGTAATCGCGCTCTGGACTCGGATTCGGAAAAGTGTCCAGCGTCGCTGCGGGACGGGTGGCCATCGGCGCGCCCTGACTGAAGAGTGATGTGAATGGCGAGCAGTATTATACGAAGCCATCGCAACAGCCCCGATGCGTCGAAGCCAGAATTCTCCGGCGGCGCGTCGTCTTCCCGGGAAAACGCAACGTGCATCTTCGGCAGATCAAGCTCGCCGGATTCAAGTCATTTGTCGATCCGACGCAGATCGAAGTACCCGGCAGCCTGGTCGGCGTGGTCGGACCCAACGGCTGCGGCAAGTCGAACGTCATCGACGCCGTGCGCTGGGTGCTCGGCGAGTCGAAGGCCGCAGAGCTGCGCGGCGAGTCGATGCAGGACGTGATCTTCAACGGGTCGGTAAACCGCAAGTCGGGAGGGCGCGCCAGCGTCGAGCTGGTGTTCGACAATTCCGACGGCCGCCTGCAAGGCGAGTGGGGCCGCTTCGGCGAAATCGCCGTCCGGCGCGTGCTCACGCGCGACGGCGCATCCAGCTACTACATCAACAACCACAGCGTGCGGCGGCGCGACGTGCAGGACATGTTCCTCGGCACCGGGCTGGGACCGCGTGCCTACGCGATCATCGGCCAGGGCATGATCTCGCGCCTCATCGAGGCACGGCCGGAGGAACTGCGCGTGTTCCTCGAGGAGGCGGCCGGGGTTTCCAAGTACCGCGAGCGCCGCCGCGAGACGGAGAACCGCCTTCACGACACCCGTGACAATCTGACCCGGGTCGAGGACATTCTGCGTGAGCTCGAGGCGCAGATCGACAAGCTGGAAGCGCAGGCCCAGGTTGCGCAGCACTACCAGCAACTGAAGGCGGATCACGACGAACAGCAGCAGCTGTTGTGGCTGACGCGCAGGCGCGACGCCCAAGCCGAGCAGGACAAGGCGGCCCGCGACATCGAGTTGCGCACCGTTGCGCTCGAGGCGCACATCGCCGACCTGAGGGCTGCCGAGCGTCGCCTCGAGGAAGCGCGCAGCGCGCATTACGCCGGCGCCGATGCGCTGCACGAGGCTCAGTCCGCACTGCTGAACGTCAATGCCGAGATCGGCAGGCTGGAGTCGGAGCTGCGCCTGGTCGCCGAAGGTCGCGAGCGGCTCGCCGCACAGGTGGCAACCCTGGCGGGGACGCGCGAGCGACGCCTTGGCGAGGAAGCGGATCTGAAGGCGCGCGCCGAAGACCTGGCGCGACAGATTGCCGATGGCGAGGCTGGCGTGGCGCAGGCGCGGAGCCGCCTGCTTGAACACGAAGCGGGCTTGCCGGATCTCGAGTCGGCCTACGCGGCCGCGCGCGATGCCCTCAGCGCGGCTCGCGCGGCCTCGGCGCTGGCCGAGCAGGCGATCGACGGCGCAGGCGCCGAGCAGCGCAGCATCGACCGGCAGCTTGCTGCGCTTGGCCAGCGGCGCGAGCGACTGAACGAAGAGCGTGGTCATCTGGGCGCACCGGACGAAGCCCGCCTGGCGCAGATGAAGTCGGAGGCGGAGCGCCTGGAAGGCGAGCTGGCTGCAGCAGGTCGGCAGCAGGAAACGGCCCAGACCCAGCTCGCCAGGGCGCAAGCCGAACGGCACGTCCTGCTCGAGTCACGCACGCGCGAGACCGAGACGCTGGCAAGGCTCGAGGCGCGGCTCACCGCATTGCGCGAGCTGCAGTCCAACGTCGAGGCCGACGAAAGGCTCGATCCCTGGCTGCGCGCGCAGGGCCTGGACTCGCTGCCGAGGCTGTTCCGTCGGATGCAGGTCGATGCCGGCTGGGAAGTCGCGTTCGAGACTGTGCTGCGCGACCGCATCGAGGGACTCGAGGTCGGCCGTCTGGACACGCTGGGTTCGCTGGCCGGCGACGCGCCGCCGGCGCGGGTGGCCTTCTACACCACTGCCGGGGCGGTCGCGCGCGAGCCGGCGCAGTTGGCCGGATTCGCGCGCCTGAGCGACCGCGTGCGCGGCCACGATGCCGCGCTGGCGGCCGTGCTCGGCGACTGGCTCGCCGGCGTATTCGTTGCCGAGGATCTGACCCAGGCGCTCGCCGCGCGCGAGCAGCTCCCGCCGGGCGGACAGTTCGTGGTGCGCGGCGGCCATCTGGTGTCGCGCTACGGCCTGCGCTTCTACGCCCCGGACGACCGCAAGTCCGGGTTGCTGGCAAGGCGCCAGGAGATCGAGAACCTGGAAAAGGAGCAGCGCGCCCAGAAACTGCTCGTGGAGCACGCGGTCGGCGCGCTGGCCCGCTGTGACGCAGAACTGCGCGACGCCACTGCGACCGAGCAGGCACAGCGCCGGGCGGTGGAGCAGTTCCGCGGTCTGGCGCATGCGCAGCAGCTCGAGATCGTG
>JAHEDN010000423.1 GCA_024641225.1 Burkholderiales bacterium
AGCGCTTCGAGCATCGACACGTCGATGGCGCTGCCCTCGCCGGTGCGCCCTCGCTGGATCAGTGCCGCCAGGATGCCACTGTAGGCGTACATGCCGGCCGCGATGTCGGCCACCGAGATGCCGGCGCGGATCACCTGCTCCGGCGTGCCGGTCACCGACAGCAGACCGGCCTCGGCCTGCACCAGCAGATCGTAGGCCTTCTTGTCGCGATACGGGCCGTCGCCGCCGTAACCGGAGATGTCGCACACGATCAGCTTCGGGTTCTTCGGCCGCAGCGCGTCCGCGGACAGCCCCAGTCGCGCTGCCGCGCCGGGGGCGAGGTTCTGCACCAGCACGTCGGCCTTGGCGAGCAGCCTGTCGAGGATCACCTTCGCTTCCGGATGCTTGACGTCGAGCGTCAGGCTTTCCTTCGAGCGGTTGATCCAGACGAAGTACGACGCCTGACCCTTCACTCGCTGGTCGTACTTGCGCGCGAAGTCGCCTTCGCCAGGCCGCTCGATCTTGATGACCCGCGCGCCGAGGTCGGCCAGCTGCCGGGTGGCAAATGGCGCCGCCACCGCGTGTTCGAGCGTCAGCACCGTGACGCCGTCGAGCGGTCGCGGCATCTAGTGCCCCGAGTCCGAAGTTCGTTGAGCGAAAACGGCGACAGCCGCGCCATGCTTTGTCGCCGTGCTCGCTTGGTTCCCAACCAAGCTCCGCGCGGCTTCGCGCCTGGCACGCCCCTCGCCATTTTCGCGTTCGATATGCCTCTTCATTCCAGACCTCATTCGACGAACCCCGGACTCAGGGCACTAGAAGCTCCGCGGCAAGCCGAGCACGTGCTCGGCGATGTACGACAGCACCAGGTTGGTCGAGATCGGCGCCACGAGGTACAAGCGCGTCTCGCGGAATTTGCGCTCGACGTCGTACTCGCAGGCGAATCCGAATCCGCCATGGGTCTGCAGGCAGACGTTGGCCGCTTCCCAAGAGGCCTTGGCGGCCAGATGCTTGGCCATGTTGGCCTCGGCGCCGCACGGCTGATGCGCATCGAACAGTTCGCAGGCGCGGAAGCGCATCAGGTTCGCCGCCTCGACCTCCATGTATGCCTCGGCAATCGGGAAGGCCACGCCCTGGTTCTGACCGATCGGCCGGTCGAACACCTTGCGCTCCGAGGCGTACTTCGCCGCTCTGTCGATGAACCAGTAACCGTCGCCGATGCACTCGGCGGCGATCAGCGTGCGCTCGGCGTTGAGCCCGTCGAGGATGTACTTGAAGCCCTTGCCCTCCTCCCCGATCAGGTTCTCGGCGGGAACTTCCAGGTTGTCGAAGAACAGCTCGTTGGTCTCGTGGTTGACCATGTTGGCGATCGGCCGCACGGTCATGCCCTTGGCCTCGGCCTGCTTGGTGTCGACGATGAAGATCGACATCCCTTCGCTCTTGCGCTTGACCTCGGCCAGCGGCGTGGTGCGCGCCAGCAGGATCATCAGGTCCGAGTGCTGAACGCGCGAGATCCAGACCTTCTGCCCGTTGACCACGTAGCGGTCGCCTTTCTGCACAGCCACCGTCTTGATGCGCGTGGTGTCGGTGCCGGTGGTCGGTTCGGTCACCGCCATCGACTGCAGGCGCAGTTCGCCGGTGGCGATCTTCGGCAGGTACCGGCGCTTCTGTTCCTCGGAGCCGTGCCGCAGCAGCGTGCCCATGTTGTACATCTGGCCGTGGCAGGCGCCGGAGTTGCCGCCGTTGCGGTTGATCTCTTCCATGATCACCGACGCCTCGGCCAGGCCCAGCCCCGAGCCGCCGTAGTCGGCCGGGATCAGCGCCGCCAGCCAGCCCGCCTGGGTCAACGCGTCGACAAACGCTTCGGGGTAACCGCGTTCCTCGTCGATCTTGCGGAAATACTCGTCCGGAAACTGTGCGCACAGGTCGCGCACGGCCTCACGGATGTCCTGGTACTGGTCTGGGCGTTCGCTAGTCATGACATTGCCACTTCTGCAATTTCGATGGCCTCGAATGATGCCACCTCGCGCCGCGCGCCACGCCACGGAATCGCCTCCGCGGGCGAGTCGATCCGGCCACTTGTGATCACCGTCAATTTCGCCGCGTGCCCGCGTAGACTTTGCCGCATCCCGTGATCTGCCGGTCGAGGCTTTCTCTTCATGAATGCGCCCGAAACCCGCATCTCCCGCCGCTCGAACCTTGACCCCGCGCTGCTCGGCCGCACGAGCCCGCTGCCGATCCCTTGGTATTTCGACCCCGGCTGGTTCGAGCGCGAGATGCTGCTGCTGTTCGACAAGGGCCCCGGCTACGTCGGCCACGAACTGATGGTGCCCAGCATCGGCGATTACCACGTGCTGCCGTGGACCGAGGACGGGAAGGTGCTGATGCGTTCCGGGACGGGCGTGGGCCTGCTGTCGAACGCCTGCCGGCACCGGCAGGGGCTGCTGCTCGAGGGGCGTGGCAATGCGCAGAACATCGTCTGCCCGCTGCATCGCTGGACCTACGATCTCGACGGCCGGCTGCTGGGCGCTCCGGATTTCGACCCTACGCCGGACTGTTCGCTGCCGAAGACGCCGCTCAGGAACTGGCAGGGACTGCTGTTCGCCGGGCCGCACGACCCGGCACAGGACCTGGCCGACTTCCCGCTTGCCGCCGACTACGATTTCTCCGGATACGTCTTCGACAGGGCGATCACCGACGAACTGCCGTTCAACTGGAAGAACTTTCTCGAGATCTTCCTCGAGCTGTATCACGTCGAGGCGGTGCACCCGGGCCTGCAGAAATGGGTCGACGCCGGCAACTACGAGTG
>JAHEDN010000065.1 GCA_024641225.1 Burkholderiales bacterium
CCGAAGCGTCGCGGCGTGCCGCACCTGGTCTGGATCATTCCGATCGTCGCGGTGCTGGCCGGGGGTTGGCTGGCCGTCAAGACGATCCTCGAACGCGGGCCGACGATCGAGATCAGCTTCAGCAGCGGCGACGGGCTGGAGGCCGGCAAGACCAAGCTCAAGTATCGCGACGTCGAGATCGGGCTCATCAAGGAGATCACCCTGTCCACCGACCGCAAGCGCGTCGTGGCGACGGCCGAACTCGCCCACGGCAGCGACGACTTCCTGGTCGAGGACACGCGCTTCTGGGCCGTGCGGCCGCAGATCACGGCCAGCGGCGTGTCCGGCCTCGGAACGCTGCTGTCCGGGCCATACATCACCATCGACCCGGGCCGTTCGAAGCAGAAGCAGACCCGGTTCACGGCGCTCGACGTGGCGCCGGTCATCACGCACGAGGACCCCGGGCGGGAATTCGTGCTGCGCGCTGCCAGCCTCGGCTCGCACGACGTCGGCGTGCCGGTTTACTTCCGCCGCCTGCCTGTCGGCGAGGTGGTCGCCCACGAGCTCGACAAGGACGGCAAGGCGGTCACGATCAAGATCTTCGTTCGCGCGCCCTACGACCAGTACGTCACCACCAACACGCGCTTCTGGAACGCGAGCGGCGTCGATCTGACGCTCGACGCGAACGGCGTCCGGCTGCAGACGCAATCGTTCGTCTCGATCATGATCGGCGGCATCGCCTTCCAGACGCCGCCCGACGCCAGGGTGGCGCCGCCGGCCGACGCGAACGCCGCGTTCCCCCTTTTCGGCACGCGCGACGCGGCGATGAAGCAGCCGGATCTCGAGATCGAGCACTACGTCCTCGTGTTCAAGCAGTCGGTGCGCGGGCTGTCGGTCGGCGCTCCGGTCGAGTTCCGCGGCGTGCCTATCGGCGAGGTGATCAAGGTCGGCGTCGAGTTCGACCCGAAGACCTTCAATTTCGTGCAGCCGGTGGAGATCCATCTTTATCCGGACCGCCTGCGCGCGCGCTCGGCCACCGCCGGCGCTTCGCTGCCATTACCGCAGACGCCGGAGGCGCGCCTGAAGCGCGTGCAGCTCTTCGCCCAAAAGGGCTTCCGCGGCCAGCTGCGGACCGGAAACCTGATTACCGGGCAGTCGTACGTGGCGGTCGACTTCTTTCCCAATGCGCCGAAGGTCAAGCTCGACCTCACGCGGACACCGCTGGAGTTTCCGACGATCCCGGGCAGCTTCGAGCAGATGGAGGAGACCGTCGCCAGCATCCTGAAGAAGCTCGACGGCGTGCAATACGGCAAGATCGACGCCGATGTACGCCGCGCCCTGGCGTCGCTCGACCAGACGCTGAAGGACGCCGATGTGCTGATCAAGCGGCTCGATACCGAGACCACGCCGGAACTGAACCGCGCGCTCGAAGAAGGCCGCAAGGCGCTGAAGACCGCTGATGGCGCCCTCGCTGCCGACTCGCCGGTGTTGATCGACCTGCGTGAAACGCTGCGCGAACTCACGCGTGCGGCCGCATCGATCCGCGCGCTCGCCGATTACCTCGAACGTCAACCCCAGTCCGTGATCCGCGGCAAGCCGGCGGAGGAGTCCCGATGAAACCTGTGCGATTCGCCGTCGTCGTCCTGGTCGCTGCGCTGGCCGCCTGCTCCAGCCCGCCGAAGGATCACTACTACACGCTGGGATCGGAGGGCAGTGCGCCGGCACCCTCCGCGGCGGCGGCAGTCCAGGCGCCCAGCGTGGTCGTCGGGCCGGTCACGGTGCCGGAAGCGGTCGACCAGCCGCAACTCGTCGTGCGGGTCGCCGCCAACCAGGTGCGGGTCGAAGAGTTCCATCGCTGGGCCAGTTCACTGAAGAACGAGATCGCGTTGGCCATCGCCGCCAACCTCGTCCGTGATCTGGGTGCGACGCGCGTCTGGACCTACTCTCCGACCGCGCTGCCCGATCCGGACTTCCAGGTGCTGGTCGACGTGCAGCGCTTCGACTCGATGCCCGGCGAGGCAACGGTGATTGACGCGGTCTGGACCGTCCGCGCCGGAAAGGGCGGCACGGTGAAGTCCGGGCGCTCGACCGTGCGCGAAGCGGCCGGCGCGGCCGGCTACGACGCGCTGGTCGCAGCGCATGGTCGGGCTCTGGCGCGCATGAGCGCGGACATCGCCGCGGCTATCCGTGGCAAGTGATGGGCGGCGCCAGAAGCGCGCATGTGCGTGCCACCGCAGTGGCAACGCAGCTCTGCGTGACGAATGCGGGCTGGAGAGCGCGGCGCTGCCTGCCGTCGCACGGCGATGGTCCGCGCGCAATTGGGGGCGTGTTTGCTGGGCACGGACAGATGTGCCACGCCGCCGCAGCGCAGCTGTTGCCGGAGGCTCATCGGCTTCGTAGCTTCGTTGCGACCTCGAAAGAATCATGTGCCGACATGGGGAGCTTGCCGACAATGCGCGGCCAGCGCAGATACAGACGGGCAATCATCACCACGCAAAGGAGAACGGCAAGCGGGATGCTGTCGGCTTTGCGAATCCGGATCTCAACCGAACGAAGGAGGAGTCAATGAGCGGTTTCCGATGTTTTGCACGTGTCGCGCGCAGGGCGGCGGCGCTGGCGTTGGTTTCCGGCCTGCTGCCCTTGGCGGCGCACGGCCAGCCGGCCGGCATCGATCCGCAGGCGCAGAAGCTGCTGAAGGCGGCGACCGATTTCCTCGCCGGGCAGAAACAGTTCAGCGTCGACACCCGAAACTCGATGGAGGTCGTGCTCACCTCCGGCCAGAAGATCCAGTTCAACCACGCCGCGAGGCAGTCGGTGCAGCGGCCGAACAAGCTGCGCGCCGAGCGCACCGGCGACCTGGTGAACCAGGTCTTCTACTACGACGGCAAGTCGCTCACGCTGAGCAACCCGGGCGACAACGTCTACGCGACGGTCGCCGTGCCAGGAACGATAGAGGAGATGCTGGACTATGCACGCACGTCGCTGGACATCGTCGCTCCCGCGGGCGACCTCGTTTACAGCAACGCCTACGACATCCTGATGACCGACGTCACCCAGGGCTTCGTGGTCGGCAAGGCAGTCATCGAAGGGGCGCGCTGCGACCACCTCGCCTTCCGCGCGCCGCACATCGATCTGCAGATTTGGATTCAGGAGGGCAAGGAGCCGCTGATCCGCAAACTTGTGCTGACCACGCGCGACGTTGTCAATGCGCCGCAGTTCTCGGTTGTTGCCACCAAGTGGAACCTGAGGCCGCAGTTGACCGACAAGAGCTTCAGCTTCGCGCCGCCGAGCGGCGCGAAGAAGACCGACTTCATGCCGATGGGCAGGAACTAGACGCATTGCGGCGGAAAGGAGATGAACATGAGAGCGTTGAAGCCGATTGTGCTTGGTCTGTCGGCGGCTTTTCTACTGCTGGCCGACATCACGCCAGGGCCGCCTTTCGGCGTGACGATTTCCCGCGAGGCGGCGGCGATCGTCGGCGTGCCGCGGTCGCCGGTGTCCGTTGCTGGAGTCGCCCGGCGCACCACGCGGCGGACTGTGGTGGCCGTCGAAGCGTCGCAGGCTTCGGCGACAAGCGCTCAGCAGCAGGCGACTGCCCAGCAGCAGGCGGCGACGGCGCAGCAGCAGGCGGCCACCGCGCAGCAGCAGGCCGCAGTAGCCCAGCAGCAGGCGATGGCCGCCGGCTCGCCGGCGATCGGCACGGTAGTGTCCAGCCTTCCCGCCGGTTGCACGGCGGCTCCGAAGGGCGGCATCGAGTACTACAAGTGCGGCAACGTCTACTACCGCTCGGCATTCCAGGGTAACAATCTCGTCTACGTGGTGGCGCAGCCCTGAACGCCGAGCATGCCCAATTACAGGAGGCTGAGTCGATGAACACGATGTCGAAACGCTGGGGCCGCATTGTTCTCGTCGGTGCGATGGCGCTCGCGCTGAGCGGCGCGCCGCACGCACGCGACCGCGGCGTCAACCAGCCCGGCGCGGTTGGCAATCCGCGCGCTGATCCCGGGCGCAATCAGCCGGGCGCGGCTGGCAATGTCGGTGTGGGTGCTCCCGGCGTTGGCGCGCCGGGTGTCGGTGTTCGCGACCCGGGGATCAACCAGCCGGGAGCGGTCGGCAATGTCGGCGCTCGTGGCGTTGGCGCACCCGGAGTGGGCCTGGCAGATCCCGGCTTCAACCAACCCGGTGTTGCCGGCAACGTCGGCGGCGTCGCGCGGCGATCGGTGAGGCGTTGAGTGTCAGTTTGCGGCGGCCCGAAACGAGGCAGCTCAAGCGGATCAAGGTTGGCGCTCAGGAACAGGCTGCATGCACAAAGGCCGTCGCACTTTCCGTTGGGCCGATGGCGCCGCAGAGGTGAACGGCGTGTCAAGGAAATCGCGCGAACCGCGGCAACCGACCGGCCCTTGTAGTGACCAACGCAGAAAGAGAGGAGTCAAATGAAGATAGACCTCAGGTTTTTCAAGGGCGCCGCGGTCTGCTGCATGGCGACGATCGGCCTGTCGCCGCTCGCGGCTAATGCGCAGCGAGCTCCGGCCCCGGACGCGTGGCAGTGGCGCGCATCCGTCTACGGCTGGTTTCCGGGCATCGGCGGCAGCACGACCCTGCCTACTGGAGGCAGCGGCCCGTCGATCGACTTCGACGTCGGCGACGTCCTCTCGTCGCTCAAGTTCACGTTCATGGGCGCAGTGGAGGCACGCAAGGGGCACTGGGGCGTCTTCACCGATCTCGTCTACACGGACCTCGGCGATTCCAAGTCCGGCTCGCGCGATTTCACCGTCGGAGGGGCCGCACTGCCGGCCAATGTCGACGTTAACGGCAGCATCGACATGAAGACGTGGATCTGGACTATCGCCGGCACTTACGGCATCGCCAGGACGCCGCGCTACGAAAGCGAGTTGCTGTTCGGTGCGCGCATGGTTGACGTGAAGGAGAAGATCAATCTGACCTTTAACGGCAACATCGCCGGCATCGGCTTGCCCAGCCGCAGCGTCAGCGCGGAGGTCGACGCGAACAACTGGGACGCGGTGGTCGGTGTGAAAGGAGTGGCGGCTTTGAGCGACGACAGACGCTGGGTCCTGCCCTATTACGTCGATGTTGGCGCCGGCGAGTCGAAGCTCACCTGGCAGGCACTGCTCGCCGTCGGCTACCGCTTCGATTGGGGTACGACGACACTCGGCTGGCGTTACCTCGATTACAAGCTGAAGTCTGGCGAGCCGATCAGCGACATCAACTTCAACGGCGCGTTCCTCGGTTTGACGTTCCAGTGGTGATGGCTGCGGCGCCTTGCTCCGGACTCAGCGGCTGGCACGGCATCGAGCGGACCGGGTAAGCGCCGGCCCCGCGTGTTGCGGGGCGGGCAAGTCCCAAGTCGTCTGTCAGGTCAGTCCGGCGCTGCGTGCACGCAGGTGATCTGGTCGGGGCGTCTGGTCATGCCGCGAGAGGACGAATATGGGAAGTCTTTTGCAGGCACGCCAAGGCGGCACCGGTGCGGTCGGGCAAGGCGCTCATCCCGTGGGGATGGCCGTCGTGCTGTTGTTGTTGCTTGGCGGTTCAGCCGGTGCAAGCGCTCAGCTGATGGAGCCGCTCTCGTACACGAATGCTCCGGTTGGGCTCAACTTCTTCAGCGTCGGTTACGGCCATCTCTGGGGCGATGTGCTGGTCGATCCGTCCCTTCCCGTCAAGGACGTCAACGCCAGGGTCGACACCGCGGTTCTCAACTACGCGCGGGTCGCCGACTTTTTCGGTCAGTCCGGGACCTTTTCGCTGGTCGTTCCGTACGCATGGCTTGGCGCGAGCGGCGAGGTGGCGGGGCAGTCGAGGACCGTCGATCGTACCGGGCTGACCGACATCAGCATGCGGGTGTCGGTCAATCTGGCGGGAGCGCCGGCGCTTTCGCTGCGGGAATTCGGCGCCTACCGTCAGGACACGATCGTCGGTATCAGTGTGCTGATGACCGCGCCGACCGGCCACTACGATGCCGACCGGCTCATCAACATCGGCACGAACCGCTGGTCATTCAGGCCAGAGGTGGGAGTCTCGAAAGCGATCGGACGATGGACCCTGGAGGCAGCGATAGGGGTCACGCTGTTCACCGACAATGACGACTTCCTTGGCGGCAATACGCGCACCCAGGAGCCCTTGTACGGCCTGCAGGCGCATGTGATCTACCAGTTCGACGTGAGCCGCTGGGCGTCGCTCGACGCGACGGCTTATGCTGGTGGCCAAACCGCGGTGAACGGTACGGTCAATGACGACCGGCAGAACAACACACGGTGGGGCGCAAGCTTTTCGCAGGCTTTCAGCAGGAACAGTTCGGTCAAGGCATATTTCAGTTCCGGTGCGACTGCGCGTTTTGGCACCAATTTCACCGCCGTCGGGATCGCCTGGCAGTACCGCTGGGGAGGCGGGCTCTGAGCACGGGGCGCATCGCTCGTGGCGGCGAAATATCGAGCGTCATTCAGTCTTGCACCGCAGCGACCGCATCGTTTCACATCAGTGACCAAGTTGGAATCCGAGTCGGACAGGGCGGCATCGCCGCGGCTCTGACTTGAACGGGAGGGCGACGGTGCAACTTTTTCGATGGTTCTGCCTTTGCTTGGCGGTTGTCGCCCTGGCCGGCTGCGCCAGCCGTCCTATCAATGCCCGGCTCGACAAGGCCGATCCGCAAGTCGGGTATCGGCCCCATCTGCTGATTCCCAAGCGACAGAACAACGAACTGAGCACTTTGTTCGTCATGGCGTTTTCGGGCGGCGGTACGCGCGCTGCGGCATTTTCTTATGGTGTGCTGGAGGAACTACGCCGCACTGAAATAGTCGTCGATGGCAAGAAGCGAAGGCTGATCGATGAAGTCGATCTGATCGCGGGCGTCTCCGGTGGCAGTTTCACGGCGCTGTCTTATGCGCTGTACGGAGACCGCATGTTCGACGAGTACGTGCAGCGATTCCTGAAGCGCGACGTGCAGGGCGAGCTGCTGGCGCGTTCCTTGAATCCGTTCAACTGGTGGCGGTTCGTCGGCGGTAGCGCCGGGCGCTCCGACATGGCCGCCGATTACTACGATGAGATCCTGTTCGATGGCGCTACTTACGGTGATCTGCTCGACAAGCACAACGTGCCGCTCGCAATTGCCACTGGCACCGATCTATCGACGGGATCGCGGCTGGGGTTCTTCCAGAACGACTTTGACCTGCTGTGTTCCGACCTGAGCAAATTCAGGCTGGCGCGAGCCGCGGCGACATCGTCGGCGGTGCCGATCGTGCTGTCGCCGATCACGTTGAACAACTACGGCGGCTCCTGTGGCTATCAGTATCCCGACTGGGTCAAGGCTTACGTCGGCCGGGCGGACGCTTCCGGCGTCTCCGGGCGGCCTCTGCGGCGGTACCAGGAGATGGAGGACTTCCAGAAAAGCAAGGAGCGCCCGTACATCCATATCGTCGACGGTGGTGTTTCGGACAACATCGGTGCTCGCGGCATCCTGGAAGCCCTCGAGGAACTCGCCGCCAGCGCGGAGTTCCGCGGCCAGGTCGGCTTCGGCGTCGTCCGCGAGATCGTCGTCGTCCTCGTCAACTCGCATTCATCGCCCGGCATCAACTGGGACCAGCAGGAGACGCCGCCGGGAATGATTTCCCAGCTGCTGCAGTCCTCCGGCGTGCCGATCGACCGCTATTCGTTCGAAACGGTGGAAACGATGAAGGACCGGGCGGAGATCACGTCATGGCGGCGCGAACTCCTGGTCGCCCAGGCGATGCTCGCCGGCATGACCACAGAGCAGGCGGAGGCGAAAGTCCCGAAGATCACGCTGCGGGTGGTCGACGTATCGTTCGGCGCCATCGGCGACCGGAAGGAACGCGAGTACTTCATGAACCTGCCGACGAGCTTCGTCCTCGAGCCGGAGGAGGTCGACAAGCTGCGGACGGTTGCCGGAAAGCTGCTGCGCCAATCGGCGCGTTACCGCGCAGTGGTGCAAAGGTTCGGCGGCACCATGGGCGATTGACAGGATCTCGGTCAGGAAGCGTCACGGGGCCCCTCCGCAGATGGTGACCGCGTGCCCGCTCCGGAAAGAACGGCGCCGACGCCCGATTCGCATGTCGGTCACAGCCACCGCCATCGTCGAAACACGAGCAGCAAGGTGGCAGCAATGGCGCTCATCACTCCCAGGAGCACGAAGTAAGCGGAGCGCGACGTCAGCTCGGGCATGTATTCGAAATTCATTCCATAGATGCCTGCAAGGAAACTCAGGGGCACGAAGATCGCCGTGATGATCGTCAGCACTTTCATGATGTTGTTAAGCCGGTGCGAGGCGATTGAGATGTGGCCGTCGATCAGGTCTGCCGCCACCTCGTAATAGAGGGTGGCAAGACCGCTTGCCCGCTCCTGGTGCTCGAAGACATCCTTGATTTCGTGGATTCGCTCCTTGCGCACTTGCGGCGGCTGACTATTCATTAATTCGACAAAGACCTGCACGTTGTATAGGAGCACTCGGCGGAATTTCCTGAGATTCGTCTTGTATCCCATCAGTTCCGCCAGGAGTTCGTCCTGGGGACTCGCGATGATTTCCTGCTCGATGTCCTCCAGCCGAGGCTCAAGGGTCAACAGTCTTTCCAGGAAACGGTCGGCCATGATCCGTGACAGCCGCAGCGCCAGCGCATCGGGACCGCCCGCGAACAGGGAGCTGTCGCTTTCCAGCGCCCGCCAAAGGCGATCGATGCTCGGTGACGCTCCTGAATGGCGAGTCACGAGAAAACGATCGCCGATGAACATGGCGATCTGGATCGTCTCGAACTCGAACTCCGGCCGATCCGGTCCGAGTCCCTTCAACAGGAGGAACACATGGTCGGTAAAGACCTCGATCTTGGGCTGATGCCGACTTCGCTGGGCGTCCTGAATTGCCAGGGGGTGCAAGCCGAAAGTCTCGACGAGTATGCGCCGCTCGATCTCCGGTGCGTTGTCGGCAAAGTCCGTCCACAGGATCGCGTCGGAATGTTGCTGCCAGGAGGTCAGCTGCTCTTCGTGCCCAGCCACGATCTCCCGCGTGCCAGGTCGGTACAACATTGTTCGAATCATGCGGCCCCCAAGCGGCAAGCGGGTTCGTCGACGATGGCCGTCCTTGCGCCGCCGATATTACCGATCGTCAGTTGGCCGGCGATTCCGCCGATGCCAGACAACGGCGTCAAACTCAGCGAGCTTGGGCGCTCGGCAGAGCTATCTTGATTGAGGCCGGGTGAGGCGGGAGAGTCGAGGCCACCGAAGTCCGGGTGGACACGTGACTCCGTCGGGTCGACGGAGAAGCCGATCAGCCGCCCGAGATAACCGCCTCCGGAATCCGGTAGTGCTCGTAGTCGTTGACATCGACCAACCACGAGTCGCCGCTCTTGCTGGCCTGCACCTTGCTGCCGGCGTCGGAACTGACCTTGCCGCCGGCGAAAGTCAGCACCCGTTTGAAACCACCCGCCGGCGTGACATGAACCTCAGCATTGCCCGGCTTGCCGCGGATTACGCCGAAGTCGCACTGCGCCGAACCCTGAGGTGCGTTCCCCATCGAGCAGGGCACCTGCCCGGTGGCGTGGTACGGCGTACCCTTGACCTTCGCATCGCCAGCGGGAGCGGCCCCCAGGGTGGACGCGGCCACGGCGTTGCCACTGATGCCGACGTCGAGGGTGTAGTTGGCTACCTCGTTGCGGCGCGCGGCGCTACGCATCAGATAGACCCGAATCGTGTATTCCCCGTCGGCCGGAAGCGGGCCCGTCCACTCGTTTCCGCTGGTGGAGCCGATGAAGATGGCCACGTCCTTGGAGCCGGGCGGCAGCACGTTGAAGTAGTTGGCGGCGTTGCTGGTCTTCAGCGTGACGCTCATGGTCTGACCGGCACTGGCGCGCAGCTTGTAGTCGACGATCGTCTGGCCC
>JAHEDN010000424.1 GCA_024641225.1 Burkholderiales bacterium
GGTGTAGCTTAGCCTGGTAGAGCGCTACGTTCGGGACGTAGAGGCCGGAGGTTCGAATCCTCTCACCCCGACCAGGGATTGCAGTCCCCGCCCCGCCCGGCGCCCTCCGTTTGTGACTGGCGGTAACTCGCAACAGCAGCGCTACTACCGTGCTTATCTTCCGTTTACAGGGGTACGTTGTTCGGCGATGATCGTTTGTCATGAACGTGTCGAGCTGAACTGATGGCCTTGGATACAACGGTCGAAGCACCACAGACCGCCCTGTCGGGCGTGGCACGGGTGTTGGTGCATGCCGGCAAGCTGAGCACCAAGGTTGCCGAAGAGCTGTCGAAAGGCACGAAGGAGCGCAAGGGTAGCTTCGTATCGGCCGTGATCGCGGCGGGCGCTGTCCAGGCCGCCGATCTCGCGCACTCTCTCTCGACCGCCCTGGCACTTCCATTGCTCGACCTCAACGCCGTTGACCTGCAGCGCTTGCCGCTCAACATCGTCGACACGAAGATCACTTCGCAATATCAACTTCTGGTGCTCGGAAAGCGGGGCAGCCGCATCTTTGTCGGCGCGGCAGATCCGACCGACCAGGAAGCCAGCGAACGCATCAAGTTCGCCACGCAACTGACCCCAGAGTGGGTGGTCGTCGAGTACGACAAGCTGATGAAGGTGCTCGAAGCGCAGAGCACCAGCGCAAATGAGGCCATCGAGTCGCTCGCCGGGGGCGACTTTGAATTCGACGTCACCGAAGAAGACAGCAGTCCCACCGAGGCCAACGAGGTCGCGACCGAGGTGGAAGACGCGCCGGTTGTGCGCTTCCTACAGAAGATGCTGATCGATGCGATCAACCTTCGCGCGTCCGACCTCCACTTCGAACCCTACGAATACCACTACCGCGTCCGGTTCCGCGTCGATGGCGAATTGCGTGAGATCACGCAGCCTCCGATCGCCATCAAGGACAAGCTGGCATCACGCATCAAGGTCATTTCGCGCATGGACATCGCTGAGAAGCGGGTCCCGCAAGACGGTCGGATGAAGCTGAAGTTCGGCAGCAAGGCGATCGATTTCCGCGTCAGTACTTTGCCGACGCTGTTCGGCGAGAAGGTCGTGATCCGGATCCTGGACCCATCCAGCGCCAAACTCGGAATCGAGGCGCTGGGCTACGAGAAGATCGAGAAGGAACGTCTGATGGCCGCCATTCAGCGGCCCTACGGCATGATCCTTGTGACAGGCCCGACCGGCAGCGGCAAGACTGTGTCCCTGTACACCTGCTTGAACATCCTGAATCAGCCGGGCGTCAACATCGCGACTGTCGAAGACCCGGCTGAAATCAATCTGCCCGGCATCAACCAGGTCAACGTCAACGACAGGGCCGGCTTGACCTTTGCTGCGGCGCTGAAGTCCTTCCTGCGTCAGGATCCGGACATCATCATGGTCGGTGAGATCCGCGACCTCGAGACCGCTGACATCGCCATCAAGGCCGCACAGACCGGCCATATGGTGATGTCCACGCTGCACACGAACGACGCGCCGACCACGCTGACGCGCTTGCTGAACATGGGGGTGGCGCCGTTCAACATCGCGTCAAGCGTCCTGCTGATCACGGCCCAGCGCCTGGCTCGCCGGCTGTGCGAGAACTGCAAGAAGCCCGCCGATTTTCCACGTGAGGCGATGCTGAAGGCCGGGTTCCAGCCCGAGGATCTGGATGGCAACTGGAAGCCTTACAGGGCCGTCGGCTGTTCGGCCTGCAACAACGGGTACAAAGGCCGTGTCGGTCTTTACCAGGTGATGCCGATCACCGAGGCGATCCAACGCATCATCCTCTCATCGGGCACCGCCTTGGACATTGCGAAGCAGGCACAAATTGATGGCGTGCGCGACCTGCGCCAGTCGGGCCTGATCAAGGTGCGGGCGGGCGTCACCACGCTCGACGAAGTCATTACTGTCACCAACGAGTAGGGTTCATGGCCACAGCTACTGCCACCGCCGCACGCAATGCGCCGAAGGAAATGGTCTTTGAATGGGAAGGCAAGGACAAGAACGGCAAACTCGTGCGTGGCGAGGTCCGCGCGGGGGGTCAGGCCATGGTCAGCGCCAGCTTGCGTCGACAAGGCATTCTGGTCAACAAGATCAAGAAGCGCCGGACCAGCGGTGGCAAACCCATCAAGCAAAAGGACATCGCGATCTTCACGCGCCAACTGGCGACGATGATGAAGGCCGGCGTGCCGCTGGTGCAGGCCTTCGACATCGTCGCCCGAGGCAGTACGAACGCGCGCCTGACGCGATTGCTCAATGAGATCCGCTCCGACGTCGAGACCGGCACCAGCCTGAGCTCGGCTTTCCGCAAGCACCCACTGTATTTCGATTCGCTCTATTGCAACCTGGTAGAGGCCGGCGAAGCGGCCGGTATCCTGGAGGCGCTGCTCGATCGGCTCGCCATCTATCAGGAAAAGACGATGGCGATCAAGTCGAAGATCAAGTCGGCGTTGATGTACCCGATCGCGGTCCTCGTTGTGGCCTTCGTGGTGCTTACGGTGATCATGATCTTCGTGATTCCGGCATTCAAGGAAGTGTTCTCGTCCTTCGGGGCGGATCTGCCGGCACCCACGCTGTTCGTGATCGCGCTGTCCGAATTCTTCGTCGGCTGGTGGTACGTGATCTTTCCGCTGCTCTTCGGTGGGATCTACTTCTTCCTTGAATCGTGGAAGCGCTCCGAGAAGATGCAAGCCGTAATGGACCGCCTGCTGCTGCGCCTTCCGGTCTTCGGCGACCTGATATTCAAGTC
>JAHEDN010000066.1 GCA_024641225.1 Burkholderiales bacterium
AGTCCGGCGGGCAGTATATCGACGCGTTCCCGGCGAGCCTGCGTCGGAGGCATCGGTGCCGCGAGCAACGACGGGCACGGTGCGGCCACTACAATCGCAGCCTTGCTGTATTCCGAACCGAACCCTCCCGTGTCCGACCGCTTGCTGGCGGGGCTGAATGACGAACAGCTCGCCGCGGTGACGCTGCCCGCGCAGGCGGCGCTGATTCTCGCCGGCGCCGGCAGCGGCAAGACGCGCGTGCTGACCACGCGCATCGCCTGGCTGATCCAGACGCACCAGGCGAGCCCGCAGGGCATCCTGGCGGTGACCTTCACCAACAAGGCGGCGAAAGAGATGGTGGCGCGGATAAGCAGCATGCTGCCGATCAATACGCGAGGCATGTGGATCGGCACCTTCCACGGCCTGTGCAACCGCCTGCTGCGGGCGCATCACCGCGACGCCAGCCTGCCGCAGACCTTCCAGATCCTCGACACGGCCGATCAGCTCTCGGCGATCAAGCGGCTGCTCAAGGCGACCGGCGTGGACGACGAGAAGTACCCGCCGCGCAACGTGCAGGTGTTCATCAACAGCGCCAAGGAAGCCGGGCTGCGGTCGAGCGCGGTCGAAGTCGACGACCCGTACAACCGCCGCATGGTCGAACTGTTCGCGCTTTACGACGCGCAATGCCAGCGCGAGGGCGTGGTCGACTTCCCGGAGCTGCTGCTGCGCTGCTACGAACTCCTGCTGCGCAACGAGCCGATCCGGGGCCACTACCAGGAGCGCTTCCGGCACATCCTGGTCGACGAGTTCCAGGACACCAACACGCTGCAGTACAAGTGGCTCAAGCTGCTGGCCGGCCAGCACAACGCCATCTTCGCGGTCGGAGACGACGACCAGTCGATCTACGCCTTCCGCGGCGCCAACGTCGGCAACATGGCCGACTTCGAGCGCGAGTTCAAGGTCCGCAACGTGATCCGGCTCGAGCAGAACTACCGCTCGCACGGCAACATCCTCGATGCGGCCAACGCGCTGATCCGCCACAACGCGCGCCGCCTGGGCAAGAACCTGTGGACTTCGGAGGGCACTGGCGAGCCGGTGCGCGTTTTCGAGGCCGGCTCGGACGGTCTCGAAGCGGCGTGGCTGGTCGACGAGGTAAAGAATCTCGTCGCCGACGGGCTGGCGCGGCGCGAGATCGCCGTGCTGTACCGCTCGAACGCGCAGTCGCGGGTGATCGAGCACGCGCTGTTCAACGCCGGCATCGCCTACCGCGTCTACGGCGGGCTGCGATTTTTCGAGCGCGCCGAGATCAAGCACGCGCTGGCGTACCTGAGGCTGATCGAGAATCCCTCCGACGACACGGCGTTCCTGCGCGTGGTCAATTTCCCGCCGCGCGGGATCGGTGCGCGGACGATCGAGCAATTGCAGGATGCGGCGAAGCAGTCCGGCCAGAGCCTGTATGCCGCGATCGGCGGCGTTGCCGGCAAGGCCGGCGCGAACCTTGCCGCGTTCGTCAGGCTGATCGACACGCTGCGCGCCGATACCGTGAACCTGCCGCTGTCAGAGATCGTCGAGGCGGTGATCGACCGCAGCGGGCTCGTCACGCACTACCGCGGCGAGAAGGAAGGCACCGAGCGGGTCGAAAACCTGGAGGAACTGGTCAACGCGGCGGCCGCCTTCGTCGTCGAGGAAGGCTATGCGAAGGACGCGGCGGCCACGCTGGCCGATGCCCCCGCCGCGCTGCCGTCGCCGCTGGCCGCGTTCCTGTCGCACGCCGCGCTGGAGGCCGGCGAGAACCAGGCCGCCGAAGGCCAGGACGCGCTGCAGCTGATGACCGTACACGCGGCCAAGGGGCTGGAGTTCCATGCCGTGTTCATCACCGGCCTCGAGGAAGGGCTGTTCCCGCACGAGAACAGCATGCAGGAACTTGACGGCCTGGAAGAGGAGCGGCGCCTGATGTACGTGGCGATCACGCGCGCCCGGCGGCGTCTTTACCTGAGTTTTGCGCAGAGCCGGATGCTGCATGGGCAGACGCGCTACGGCATCAAGTCGCGCTTCATCGACGAGCTGCCGGCGGACGCACTGAAGTGGCTGACGCCGCGGCTGCGCGAAGGCGCCGGCCTTCGCTTTGGCCCATGGCACGATGACGGCATTCAGCCGGCCGCGGCCGCGCCGCGAAGCGCCGTCGAACGCAACGGCTACCGCATCGGCCAGACCGTGCGCCACGCGCGGTTTGGCGAGGGCGTGATCATCCGTCTCGAAGGCTCCGGCAGCGACGCGCGGGCGAAGATCAACTTCGGCGCGCAGGGCATCAAGGAACTGCTGCTTGCGCTGGCCAAGCTGGAAAACGCCTGATCAGGCGGGTGCGCGCTCGCCGTCAACGAACACCGACCGGTACATCGGATACAGGCTGGCCTGAACGATCGTCATCAGGATCAGCGCCAGCGGCGCCATCAGCATCGACAGCAGTTCACGCGAACTGATCAGGGAACTCAGCAGCATCACCGCCGCGACGCTTACCCCCAGCGTCAGCACACCGGCGGCCACGGCGAAGATCAGCAGCGGTCCGACGTTGCGCCAGCAGGCGACCACGCTGCCGAACATCGCCTTGGCCGGAGCGATGGCATGCCAGCCGGCGAGTACCGGCGCAAACCACATCATGGCCATGACCGGCAGGTAAAGCGCGAACTGCACCAGCAGCGAGGACAGCGGCAGTTCCTGAAGCGATTGCGGCGCTTCCCCGTTGGCCGGCTCCGGAACGAACAGCGCCGCCAGCGTGGCCACGATCAGCAGCAGGATCGCGTTGATGATCCCCAGCCGGAGCATCTGCTCGCGCGCAGGCGTCGGCCGGAATGGCTGCGCAAACGCCAGCGGTGTCGGCATCCGGCCTTCGGCGACGTCGCGGCAGGCAGTCAGCAGGCCAACCGACGCGAACGGCGCGAGCACGCCGGAAATGGCGATGCCGACGATCGGCAGCAGCGCAGGCGCAAGCAGCATCAGTAGATACAGGACGACCATCGCCGGAAGTCCAATCGGCTGGCGGCCGAACAGTCGCATGCCCTCACGTAGCCAGCGGAGGCCGGCGCTGGCCGGCAGGGTGTTGATCTGCATGCGCGGATTCTATGGTGCGGCGCGGCAGGCAGTCATGAACATGTGGGCCAAGGCAGGATCTCGTCGGCCTTGCGCTGCCGGAGCGTCACTTCGAAGCGGGTCGGATCGTGTGGGGGGGTCAGCGTGTGCGCGTCGCGCGGCAGGTACAGGTCGTACAGGCGCGAAACCCAGAAGCGCAGGGCCGCAGCGCGCAGCACGGTGCGCCAGCAGTCGTGTTCGATTTCGGTGAGCGGCCGCACCGCGTGGTAGGCGTCGAGCAACGCCTGCGCGCGCGCCGAGTCGAATTCCGCCGTGACGAGGTCGACGCACCAGTCATTGACGGTGACCGCGAGGTCGTACAGCCACAGGCTGCAGCCGGCGAAGTAGAAGTCGATCACGCCGCCGATGCGGCCCCCGTCCCACAGGACGTTGTCGCGAAACAGGTCGGCGTGGATCGGTCCGCTCGGCATCTGTTCGAATGCCGGGCTGCGGAAGAAACTGTCCTGGAAGATCACTTCCTCGGCCAGTTCGTGAAACAGATGGTCCGGAATCCTGGGTTCGAGGCGCGCCAGCGCATCCTTCCACCAGCCGATGCCGCGCAGATTGGGCTGAAAGCGCGCGAAGTCGCCGGCCGCCACATGCATGCGTGCGAGCAGGTCGCCCATCGTCGCGCACTGCGCTGCGGTCGGCGCATCGACGCAGCGCCCGGGCAGCCGTTCGACGATCGCTACCGGCTTGCCGCGCGCCTCGGCCACCAGCGTGCCGGCGCGGGTCTCGCAGGGCAGCGGAACCGGCAGTCCACGTCGCGCCAGATGCTGCATCAGTTCCAGATAGAACGGCAGTTGCGCAAAGCTGAGGCGCTCGAACACCGTCAGCACGAAATCGCCCGCCTCGGTGGTCAGAAAGAAGTTGCTGTTCTCGATGCCGGCGGCGATACCCTGCAGGGCACGCAGACGCCCGATGGAAAACTGCTGCAGCAGGCGCTCGACTTGCGTCTCGGTCAATGCGGTGAAGACGGCCATTTCAGCTCGGCCTGCGCGTCATCGGTTGCCGGTTGCCTGTCGCCGCGCGGGCATCGGACTGCCCCGCGTGTCCGCGTACGTCCTGCATGAGCCGGACTCAGAACTCGAGTCTGAAGAAGTTCTGTGTCGACAGCCCTGAACTCAGGTCCTGCGTCGACAGCGGGGTACGGCCCTCGCGGTTCTCCAGGTAAAACCGAGGCTCACCGCGCGGGGTGGTGACACGCACTTCGCCGATCCGGTTGCCGCGCCGGATCTGCTCGATCCGGGGCCATGGCAGTGTCGGTTCGTCCTTCGCTTCCGCGGGTGGGGTTTCCGCCTTCTGTTCAGCCGAGGCGGTGGCCGCAGCAGCCGGAGCGACGCCCTCGGCCGGCAGCGCCGGCGGGGCCGGCTGCGCCGCCGCAGCCAGCGCCACGGGCAGCAGCACGGCAGCAGCGAATGCGGTCGTCGGCTTCATGGCGAAATTGTAAGCCGGCGACGGCCACTCACAGGTAGAGCATCTGCTCGCGTTCGGTGGCGCTCTGCTCGAAGCCGCGCGACTCGTAGAAGTCGAAGATCGCGTCGACCACGGCGTCGTCGTCGTCGACCTGTTTCATCAGGTCGATGTCGCCAGGGTCGATCAACCCGCGGGCGGCCAGCGTGTCACGCATCCAGCCGAGCAGGCCGTCCCAGAATCCGTTGCCGACCAGCACGATCGGAATGCGGCGTCCCTTGCGGGTCTGGATCAGCGTCAGCGCCTCGAACAGTTCGTCGAGCGTGCCGAAGCCTCCCGGCATGACCACATAAGCCGCTGCGTACTTGACGAACGCCACCTTGCGGGCAAAGAAATGGCGAAAACGCAGCGCGATGTCCTGGTACTCGTTGCCGTGCTGCTCGAACGGCAGCTCGATGTTCAGCCCGACCGACGGCGAGCGGCCCTCGAATGCGCCGCGGTTCGCCGCCTCCATCACCCCCGGCCCGCCGCCGCTGATCACCGCGAAACCGGCGTCGGAAAGCTTGCGCGCGATGCGCATGGCCTGCTGGTAGACCGGCGAATCGGCCCTCAGCCGCGAACTGCCGAAGATCGACACCGCGGGCCGGATCTCCGACAGCCGCTCGGTGGCCTCGACGAACTCCGAGATAATCCCCCACAGATGCCAGGATTCGCGGGCTTTCTGGCTGGTGGCCCGCTCCGGCATCTTCACTGCGCGCAACGTGGGAATGTTCTTCTGACGATCAAGCACTGCCGGGTACCTCCTTGAAGACGCTGCTGCTCGTCGACGGTTCGAGTTACTTATACCGCGCTTTCCATGCGTTGCCGGACCTCCGTACGGTCGAAGGCGAACCGACGGGCGCGCTGCGCGGATTCGTCGGCATGCTGCGTACGCTTCGCGCCCAGGTGCCGCACGACTACTGCGCCTGCGTGTTCGACGCCAAGGGACCGACCTTCCGCGACGACCTCTACCCGCAGTACAAGGCCAACCGCGCGCCGATGCCGCCCGACCTGGCGGCACAGATCGCGCCGATCCACGAGGCGACGGCCGCACTCGGCTGGCCGGTTCTGGAAGTCGAGGGCATCGAGGCCGACGACGTGATCGGCACGCTGGCGCGCGAAGCCGAAGCTCACAGTGTCCGCGCAGTGATCTCCACGGGAGACAAGGACCTGGCACAGCTGGTCGACGAGCACGTCACGCTGGTGAACACGATGAGCGGCGAGCGGCTCGACGTCGACGGCGTGGTGGCCAAGTTCGGCGTCCGTCCGGACCAGATCGTCGATTTCCTGACGCTGGTCGGAGACGCCGTCGACAACGTTCCCGGAGTGGACAAGGTCGGGCCGAAAACGGCCGCCAAGTGGCTGGCCGAGTACGGCTCGCTCGATGCGATCGTCGCCAACGCCGGGAAGATCGGCGGCAAGGTCGGCGAGAACCTGCGTGCTGCGCTCGACTGGTTGCCGACGGCGCGCAGACTCGTGACCATTCGGACCGATGCCGAACTCGGCGGGGCGCTGCCGCATTTCGATTCGCTCGCCGTGCGGCCGCCGGACCACGACAGGCTGCGCGTACTGTTCGACCGCTGGGAGTTCCGGACCTTCCTCAAGGGCCTCGACAGCAGTTCATCGAAAGACAGCTCCGCTGACGCCGAGGCGGCCACCGCGCAGCCGGACCCGGCTGATGAAACGGCGACGCCGCAGTACGAAACGGTCGTGACGCCGGCGCAGCTGGAGCTTTGGCTGGCGCGGATCAACGCCGCGCCGCTGGTAGCCGTCGATACCGAGACCACGTCGCTCGACCCGATGGCGGCGAAACTGGTCGGCATCTCGCTGGCGACGGCGGACGAGCACGGCAACCTCGCCTGCTACATGCCGCTGGCACATCGCTATCCGGGAGTGCCGGAGCAATTGCCTTTCGAGGCCACGCTGCGCGCAATGCAGCCGTGGCTGGAAAGCGAACAGCACAAGAAGGTCGGCCAGCACCTCAAGTACGACGCGCACGTCTTCGCCAACCATGGCATCCGGCTGGCCGGGATCGCGCACGACACGATGCTCGAAAGCTACGTGCTCGAGGCGCACCGCAGCCACAACATGGACGACCTCGCCGAGCGGCACCTCGGACGGACCACGATCCGCTACGAGGAAGTCTGCGGCAAGGGCGCGAGCCAGATCGGTTTCGACGAGGTGGCCCTCGATCGCGCCACCGATTATGCGGCCGAGGACGCCGAGGTCACGCTCGCGCTGCATCAGTCGCTATGGCCGCGGCTGGAGAGCGCGGCGCAGCTTCGCCATGTCTACGAGTCGATCGAGATGCCGGTGTCGAAGATCCTCTTCGAGATGGAACGCACCGGCGTGCTGGTCGACCGCGAGCGGCTCGCCGCGCAGAGCGTGGAGATCGCGAAGAGGCTGGCCGAGCTCGAAGCGCGCGCGCATGAACTGGCCGGCCAGCCGTTCAACCTCGGCAGTCCGAAGCAGATCGGCGAGATCCTGTTCGGAGTGCTGAAGCTGCCGGTGGCGAAGAAGACCGCCAGTGGCGCGCCGTCGACCGACGAGGAAGTTCTGGAGAAGCTAGCCGAGGACTACCCGCTGCCCAAGGTGCTGCTCGAGCACCGCGGGCTGGCCAAGCTGAAGTCCACCTACTGCGACAAGCTCGCCGCCAGCATCGATCCGTCCACCGGCCGCGTGCACACCAGCTACGGACAGGCGATCGCCGTGACCGGCCGCCTTTCGTCGAGCGAGCCGAACCTGCAGAACATCCCGATCCGCACCTCCGAGGGCCGGCGCATCCGCGAGGCGTTCATCGCTCCGCCCGGCTGCCGGATCGTGTCCGCCGACTATTCGCAGGTCGAGTTGCGCATCATGGCGCACATCAGCGGCGACGAAGGGTTGCTGTCGGCTTTTGCGGCCGGAGAGGACATCCACCGCGCCACCGCCAGCGAGGTCTTCGGGGTGCCTCTCGGCGAAGTGAACGGTGAGCAGCGCCGTTATGCGAAGGTGATCAACTTCGGCTTGATCTATGGCATGAGTGCCTACGGTCTCGCCTCCAACCTCGGCATCGACAAGGACATCGCGCGCAATTTCATCGAGCGCTATTTCACGCGCTATCCGGGCGTGGCGAAGTACATGGAGCGAACGCGCGAGCAGGCGAAGCGGCAGGGCTACGTCGAGACCGTGTTCGGCCGCCGGCTCTGGCTGGCCGAGATCAATTCGCCCAACGGTCCGCGTCGCTCGGCCGCCGAGCGCGCGGCCATCAACGCGCCGATGCAGGGCACAGCGGCGGATCTCATCAAGCTGGCGATGATCGCCGTCCACGGCTGGCTGCTGCGCGAGCGGCTGTCCACCCGCTTGATCATGCAGGTGCACGACGAACTGGTCTTCGAGGTCCCGGAAGCGGAACTCGAAGAGGTCCTGGCGCAGGTGCCGGCGCTGATGAGCGGTGTGGCGCAGCTCAAGGCGCCGCTGCTTGCCGAGGTCGGCGTTGGCGAAAACTGGCAGCGCGCGCATTGAGCGCGCGGCAGGGCACTTGATCGTGCAGGACAGACCAAGGGAATGCGACCTGCTGGTCGTCGGCGGCGGTATCAACGGCACCGGCATCGCGCGCGACGCGGCCGGACGCGGGCTCGGGGTGCTGCTGGCCGAGCAGGACGACCTCGGCGCGCACACGTCGTCGTCGTCGACCAAGCTGGTGCACGGCGGGCTGCGTTACCTGGAACACTACGACTTCGGCCTGGTGCGCAAGTCCCTCGCCGAGCGCGAAGTGCTGCTGCGCAACGCGCCGCACATCGTCTGGCCGCTGCGCTTCCTGATTCCTCACGACCCGTCGATGCGGCCGGTGTGGATGATTCGCATCGGCCTGTTCCTCTACGACCACCTGGCGCGGCGAGAGATCCTGCCTGGCTCGGAGACGGTCGACCTGCGCCGGCACGAGACCGGCGTGCCGCTGAAGGAGCATTGGCGCGCCGGGATCATGTACTCCGACGGCTGGGTCGACGATGCGCGTCTGGTTGTGCTCAACGCGCTCGATGCGCACGAGCGCGGGGCGACGGTGCTTTGCCGAACGCGCTGCGTGCGGGCGCGCCGCGAGAGCGTGGACTGGGTGGCGGAACTGCAGGCCGCGGACGGGCGGCGCATCACGGTGCGGTCGCGCGCCCTGATCAACGCCGCCGGACCGTGGGCCGCGAGCTTCCTGTGCGAGGCCGTCCATCAGCAGCACGTGCGACCGCTGCGTTTGGTCAAGGGCAGTCACATCGTCGTGCGCAAGCTGTTCGAGCACCCTTACGCGTACATCTTCCAGAATCCGGACAAACGGATCGTGTTCGCGATTCCGTTCGAGGGCGAGTTCACGCTGGTCGGCACGACCGATGTCGAGATCGGCGGCGATCCGGGCGAGGCTCGTATCAGCGCAGCCGAGGTTGACTACCTGTGCACGATGATCAACCGATACTTCCGCCGTCAGATCTCGCCGGCCGACGTGGTGTGGAGCTATTCGGGCGTGCGGCCGCTCCTTGACGACGGCGCCGACGCCTCGTCGGTCACGCGCGACTACAAACTCGAGCTCGATGCGGAAGGCCCGCCCCTGCTCTCGGTCTGGGGCGGCAAGATAACCACTTATCGCGCCCTGGCCGAGGAGGCGGTCGACATGCTGGCTCGGCCCCTGGCCATCGGGCAGGGCGGCTGGACGGCCGCTGCACCGTTGCCTGGCGGCGACCTGGGCACGGTCGTCGAGGCCAGCGGGGATCCGATGGAAGACTTCGAGCGGTTCTGCACGCTGCAGGGGCAGCGGCGGCCGTGGTTGCCGGCTGCGCTCGTGCGCCGCTACGCGCGCGCCTACGGAACGCGGATGGAACGCATGCTCGGCAATGCGGCGAGCCTTCCACAACTCGGCGAGGAAGTCCTGCCCGGTCTTTACGCTGCCGAGCTCGAGTACCTGATCCGTCAGGAGTGGGCGCAGACGGCCGAGGACATCCTGTGGCGGCGTAGCAAGCTCGGCCTGCACCTGCCGGCCGACGCGGGTGACCGGCTGACGCGCTGGTTGCAGCGGCGTGCAGCGCCCGCCGAAGGACCCCGAGCCGATGTGGGCGGGGCGCCCGACCTTACGCGTTGAGCATGCAGATCTGCCTCAGGACCCGGTGGTTGGCGTGCGAGCGGTCTGAGCGCGCATGCCCGTGCGGCCGATGCTCTTCTCGAGGTAGCGCAGTTCCTGCAGCCTGGCGCGTGTCTCCTCGTCGAC
>JAHEDN010000425.1 GCA_024641225.1 Burkholderiales bacterium
CAGGGCGGTGACCGCTTCGCACGCCGTGCGCAGGCGATCGAACAGGACGAGCGCGGTGGCCTTGTGCGCGTGGTCGGGCACAGTGCGGTAGGTGATCGACGAGATGAAGCCGAGCGTGCCCTCCGAGCCGATCATCAGATGCGTGAGGATGTCGAGCGGATCGCTGAAGTCCACCAGCGCGTTCAGTCCGTAGCCGGTGGTGTTCTTCATCCGGTACTTGTGCCGGATGCGTTCGGCAAGCACGGTGTCGTCGCGCACGCGGCGCGCGAGCATCGTCAGCCCGAGCAGCAGTTCCGCACGGGTGTGCCTGAAGGCGGCCACCGAGGCGGCGTCCCCGGTGTCGAGCACCGCGCCGTCGGCGAGCACCAGTCGCATGCCTGCCAGCGTGTGGTAGCTGTTCTCGCGCGTTCCGCAGCACATGCCGCTCGCGTTGTTGGCGGCGATGCCGCCGACCTTTGCCGCGTCGATGGAGGCGGGGTCGGGGCCGATCTTGCGGCCGAACGGCGCGAGCAGCCGGTTGGCGTGGCCACCGATCACGCCGGGCTGCAGCCTGATCGTTTCCGCATTCGGTCCAAGCGTGGCGCCGCGCCAGCCATCGCCGAGGACCAGCAGTACCGAGTCGGAGATTGCCTGGCCCGACAGGCTGGTCCCGGCGGCACGGAAGGTCAGCGGCGCGCGCTGCTCGCGGCACACGGCGAGTGCGCCGAGCACTTCGGTTTCGTTGTCGACCACCAGCACCACGCGCGGAACGAGCCGATAGAAACTGGCATCGGTGCCGTACGCGAGCCGGCGCAGCGGATCGGTGATCACGCGAGTGCCGGGCAGCGCGGCGCGGAGCGCGGCGGCGAGGGCGTCTGCGGCGGGCTCGGACATGCGCAGCAACGTAGCAAAGGTTCCGCCTGCGGTCTTGCGCTGTAACAAATCGCCAGTCTCGGCCGCGCCGGCAGTGGGGTCGCAATGCAGTGATCGCGGCGCGGTATCGCCGCGGTGCTCTTTTCGGCCGAGAATGCAGCCCGATGGCTTCAGAAGGGAACGCGTGATGACATTGCTGATCGCCGGACTGATCGTCTTCCTCGGCGCGCACTCGGTGCGCATTTTCGCCGAGGGTTGGCGAGGCGCGCAGATCGCGAAACGGGGTCTGGGCGCGTACAAGGGGATCTATTCCGTGGTCTCGGCGCTCGGCCTGGTGCTGATCGTGATCGGCTACGGCCAGGCGCGCGGCGCGACGATCGTGCTCTGGGATCCGCCGTTGTGGGCGCGGCATGTGTCGGCGCTGCTGGTGCTGTTTGCGTTCGTGCTGCTGGCCGCGGCCTACGTGCCGCGCAACCACATCAAGGCGGCGGTCGGGCATCCGATGGTGCTCGGCGTGAAGATCTGGGCATTCGGCCATCTGCTCGCCAACGGACACCTCGAGGACCTGCTGCTGTTCGGCGGTTTCCTGGCGTGGGCGATGTTCGACTATCGCGCGGCACGGCGGCGCGATCGCAGCGAGGGCCGTGTCGAGGTGCGCGGAACACTGGCCGGCGACGTGACGACGATCGTCGTCGGCGCGGCTGCATGGGCCGTGTTCGCGCTATATCTGCACGCCTGGCTGATCGGCGTGCGTCCCTTCGTGGTCTGAGCGCGCGTCCTCGCCGCGGGGAACCGAAAGCGGTTTACGGACTCGGAAAAGAGGGGTGACAGCGGTGGGAGGCCGGCGATGAGCGAAGACAGGACGATCTGGTGGTGGGTGCTCGGCGCGTTCGTCGTCGTGGCGGCGGGCGCCGCGTGGTGGTGGTGGCAGGGGCGCACGCCGCCGGCGCCGCCGCCCGTAGCGCAGATGCCGTCGGCGGCGCAGCCGGCCACCGAACCGCCACAGGCCGAAGCGAAGGTCGAGCATCCGATCGAATCGGCCCCGGCCGCACTCGAAGCGGGTGGCGAGGCGACCCCGCTGCCGCCACTGGCCGAAAGCGACAGCGCGCTGCGCTCCGGGATCGGCGGCCTCGTCGGCGAGAAGGCGCTGGTCGACTTCTTCCACATGACCGGCATTGCAGCGCGAATCGTCGCCACCATCGACAACCTGCCGCGCAGCAAGGTCGCGACGAAGGTCCTGCCGGTGCGGGGGCCGGGCGGCGCGTTCATCGTCGACGGAGAAGCCGACGAACGAGTGATCGGCGAAGCCAATGCGGCTCGCTATGCCGCGCACCTGCAGCTTGCCGAAACCGTCGACGCCAAGCGTGCCGCCGCGCTCTACGTGCGCTTCTACCCGCTGCTGCAGCAGGCGTACCGCGAGCTCGGCTATCCGCAGGGACAGTTCAACGACCGGCTGGTCGCCGTGATCGACCACCTGCTCGCCACGCCGGAGATTGCGGGACCGATCAGGCTGGTGCAGCCGAAAGTCCTCTACGAGTTCGCCGATCCGGAGCTCGAGGCGCGTTCGGCCGGCCAGAAACTGCTGCTGCGGATGGGCGCGGCCAACGCGGCGCGAGCCAAGGGCACGCTGCGCGCGTTCCGGCGCGAGATCACTGCAGCGCCACCGCCCCAGTAGCGCCCCCGGCTTCAGCGCGGCGGCGGTGCGTCCGGCGGCGGCGTGCTCGGCCAGTAGGGGGGTACGTAAGGCGCGGCCGGCGGGGGCGGCGCATTTGGCGGCGGCACCGCGGCGTCGGCCGGTGGGGCTACAGGCGCGCTCGGTGCCGCGCGCGCCGACTCCGTGTAGCGTCTCGATACCGGTACCTTGTGGCCGCGCGCGTACATGCACT
>JAHEDN010000426.1 GCA_024641225.1 Burkholderiales bacterium
GCCTTCCCGGGTTCCGAGGTCAAGGAGATGGAGGTCAAGGGCCGCAACCTGTCGGAAGGCATCCCGCGCAGCTTCACGATCTCGAGTAACGAGATCCTCGAGGCGCTGACCGACCCGCTGAACCAGATCGTCAGCAGCGTCAAGATCGCGCTCGAGCAGACACCGCCCGAACTCGGGGCCGACATCGCCGACCGCGGCATGATGATCACCGGTGGCGGCGCGCTGCTGCGTGACCTCGACCGACTGCTGATGGAGGAGACGGGCCTTCCCGTCGTGATCGCGGAGGATCCGCTCACCTGCGTCGTGCGCGGCTGCGGCATCGCGCTGGAGCGGATGGACAAGCTTGGCTCGATCTTCGCGCACGGCTAGGTGGGGTGAAAATGACGGCGGCTCCGCCGCCTGTGACGCGCGCCGCGGCGCGCTGTGAATTTCCCGTCACAGGCGCGCTGCGCCGTTACCGTCGCCGCGGGCGGCCTCATCGGCACTGAACGATGGACCACGGCCCTCCGCCGCTGTTCAACCAGGGTGTGTCGGCCCGCGCGCGGCTGGCGTTTTTTTCGTTCCTGGCCGTTGCGTTGATCATCGTCGACTCCCGCTTGCAGACACTCGAAACGCTGCGTGTCGGGGTCGGCTTCGTCCTGTATCCGTTGCAGCGGATGCTGCTGCTGCCGCGCGACGCGGCCTCCGCGGTCGGCGAATACTTCACCACCATGGCCCGACTCGTCCAGGAAAATGAACGGCTCCGTCTTCAGTCGGTCGAGCAGGGTATCCGGGCGCAGCGGGCGGCGGCGCTGGAGGCCGAAAACGCGGAGTTGCGGCAGCTGCTCGGAGCCAAGGAACGCGTTGCCGCGCCGGCCCTGCTGGCGCGCGTGCTGTACGAGTCGCGGGATCCGTTCTCTCGCAAGCTGGTGCTCGACCAGGGCATGAATGCAGGCGTGCGTGCCGGCCAGCCGGTGGTCGATGAGCGGGGCGTGGTCGGTCAGATCACGCGGGTCTTCCCGCTGACCTCCGAGTTGACGCTGCTGACCGACCGCGATCAGGGCATCGCGGTGCAGCTGCTGCGCAATGGTCTGCGCGGCGTGGTCTTCGGCGACGGACGGGCGCTGGAACTGCGCTTCATGGCCGTCAACGTCGACGTCCAGGAAGGAGACCTGGCGGTGACCTCGGGAATCGACGACCTCTACCCGCATGGGCTCGCGGTGGGCACGGTCACCAGCGTGCAGCGGACCGACAAGGAACGCTTCGCGCGAATCGAGCTCCAGCCCGCCGCAGGCATCGGCGAACGCGTCCACCTGCTGGTGCTCGCAGTCGATCCTCAGGCGCAGCTGCAGCGGCCCGCCGACGAAAAGCAGGTCGAGCCGCGACGAGGCGCGCGCCGATGACAGGGGGCTTCTGGCGTGCCCTGCGCACTTCGTTCGCTCTGAACCGGCCGCGTAACGCCGAGCCGGTGGAGCTCGTTTCGGCCGGCGTGCTTGGCGCCGGACGCGCCGCCTACCGGCCGAGCGCGCTGCTGGCGCCGGTCAGGCCGATGTTCATCTGGGGGACGCTGATTGCGGCGCTGGTGCTGAACCTGCTGCCCGCCGGCCGAACCGGATGGGTGCCCGACTTCCTTGCGCTGGCCCTCGTCTTCTGGAACGTGCACCAGCCGCGCCGGGTCGGCATCGGCGCGGCCTTCGTCGCCGGGCTGCTGATGGACGTTCACGATGGCGCCCTGTTCGGCGAGCACGCGCTGGCGTACTCGCTGCTCGCCTACGGCGCGATCACTCTGCATCGGAGGATGCTTTGGTTCCCGGCCGGCGCACAGGCGCTGCATGTGCTGGCGCTCCTGCTGCTGGCGCAGTGCGTGTCGCTGGCGGTGCGGCTGTGGGTCGGCGGCAGCTTTCCGGGATGGGGCTACTTCGGTAGCTCGGCGGTCGGCGCGGTGCTCTGGCCGATCGTGAGCTGGATCCTGCTGGCGCCACAACGGCGCCCCCTCGAGCGCGACGACACGCGGCCGTTGTAGCGCCGCCGCTGTCGGGCCCGCGCTTGTGAGCCGGTTTTGCAGTCACGCACGAATGCAGTACCGCACCTGACCGGCAAAGCTCAATAGAATCCGCGTCATGGCAGCAGGCATCGAATGCGCCCGGCGCCAGGTCGCCGGCGACATTCACACGTGAAGGCGTTCCGCAATCCGCAGCAGGAAGTCGACCTGTTCCGGTCGCGCGCGGCCGTCGCCGCCCTGATCGTGCTTGCCGCTTTCGGCATCCTGGCCGCGCGCCTGTTCTGGCTGCAGGTGGTCAAGCACGAGGAACTGCACCAGCGCGCCGAGGCCCAGCGCACGGCGTTGGTGCCGGTGACTGCCAATCGCGGCCTGATCCGCGATCGCAACGGCATCGTGATCGCCGAGAACTTCTCTGCCTACACGCTGGAGATCAATCCGCGCCGCGTCGAGGACGTGGCGGAAACGATCGATGCCTTGGCCCGGGTGGTCGATATCCAGCCGCGCGACCGGCGCCGCTTCAAGAAGTTGCAGGACGAACTGAAAGGCGCCGAGTCGATCCCGATCCGCACGCGACTGACCGACGAAGAAGTCGCGCGCTTCACCGCGCAGCGCTTCCGTTTCCCGGGCGTCGATCTTCGCGCGCGGCTGTTCCGCCACTACCCGCTTGGCGGCATCGGTGCGCACATGATCGGCCACATCGGCCGCATCTCGCCTGCCGACAAGGAGCGGATCCAAGGCTGGCCGGATGCCGACA
>JAHEDN010000067.1 GCA_024641225.1 Burkholderiales bacterium
GCACGCCGGATCGCAGCCAGCGAATCAACATGACGACCTTCAGATCCGCCACCGTAAGGCGCCGGTCGGCAAAATACTCTCCGCCGGCTGCTTTCAGTTTCGCCTGGAACTGCTCCAGGTAGCGCGTGAGGAGACCCGCGGCAAGCTCCTCGCGCGCCTTCTTCTTGGCGTCCTCGGACAAGCCGATGGTCTGCCCGATCCGGGTGCTGATGTCCTCAACCGCCTCCATCACCTCGTCGCACAGGAACGCCTGCAAGTCGTCCTTTGGGTAGAGGTCGGCCAACTTGCCGACGTAGCGATTGATGCTGTTGGATTGGGAAAACACCTGGCCGTCCACTTCGAGCGTGGGCACCGCAAGGAACGGCGTCTTGTCTTTGAAAGCAGGCCAATCCTTGCCGGCGATGCGGTGATCTTCGAACGCGATGCCGCCGATGTGAAGCGCGAGACGCGCAGGCTCACCGCGCCCGCCGTCGAAATCGAAATAGGTCAACTTGAGCTTTGCCATCCATGTCTCCTCGGAACTGCTGGGCCGTCCGTCGCAGGCGGCGGCTGGCAAACAAGTCTATCTCCACCCTCTGAATCGTCCGCGACCTGGCGAGTCGGCCCGAACGATCACGCGTCAAGAGACGGCCGGTCTGCGAAGTCGACGGTCCGCTCCGGGGCGCAGTCCGGGGATCTGGAAACCTGAAGACCTGGATTCTTGCGCAGCCGACCCCGCGCGCGTCGCCTGCGGACGCGGGGAAGTGCGCCATTTCCGGGCCGCCGAGTTACCTGGCGAGAGCACTCTCAGGAGTACCGTCAGCGCGGTCCGTCCTTTCGCGCCCTTCAGGAGCAGACGGCTGCGGACGCGAACTATCGACCCGTTGCCGCCACTCGAACTGCTCGCCAGCAGTCGCTCAGAAGACGCGTGGAAGCGGCCCTACTGGCCCACTGAAGCCGCCATCAACAAGAACTGGAAGTTCGGTGACATCGAGAAGACAAGTTAACCCGCCTTCGCTCGTGAAGCGTGCGAGGCATCGCCAACCGGTGCGCCACGCCTGTCGCCGGGACAGCGCAATACGTTCATCGAAAGTCGTTGCGGCGAAAAGCGCCCAACGCGTATCCGATTGCGAGTCACGGCTTCGAGTCGCGTTTCGGTGCGAGCGGGCGCACGTTGCGTTCAGCCGCCTTGCTCTGACCCTGCGCAATCGGGGGTCCGGATTGTTCCCACGATAGGCTTCGGATCCGGTCGGGCGGGATCGGCTCGGGCGAGAGAATGATGACAAGGCGCATGCCGTCGCTGTGGTACGGGTCGTCGGTCAGGTTGAATCGTGGCTGCGCCGGTGTGGCGAACGCACTCCCTTTGACGAAGCCAAATCGATCGACGAAGCCCCCCGCTCCAAGGCTATGCAAGAGGTATTCGCGGGTCGCATCGACCTGGGGGTCGATGACATGCGTAGTCAGGGTCGGCGACTTGGACGTCACCTTGATTCCGATGTCACGGCTGACCTGACCCACCCATACCGGCCGGTTCTCAAAGCGGAACGGCGCCAGCCAGAGGCGCATATGGTTGCGCTGCGCGATCGAGCGGCGCGCGCGCTGCAGTGCGACGTCCTGCGCTCGATCGAAGAGATAAAGACTGCTGACCGGCGCGACGGGGTAGGGGATCCCGCTGATCGCCGCTTCGACCTCGCGCCGCACCGACCGGAAAGTGATGCGATGGGTAAAGGACCATCCACTTCGCGAGAGTGAGTTGAGTACATCCGTGGCTTCGCCAAGGATTACGATGTTCAGGGGATCTCCCTCGCCCTGGCCGTCGGCGTCGGTCGCGCAGCACGGCAACTGCTCAAGCGTCGCGCGCAGTTCGTCGACGGTGAGGTTGGGAAGCACCTTGCCTGCATAGGCGTGGGCCGGGTCGAGACGCTCATAATCGAAGTCGCCGTCGGGCAACGGCAACGCAAAGCCGAAACGCAACTCGCGCGGGGCACTGCTTGGTTCAGTGTTGACGCCTGCTACCGCGCTGCGCTTCGCGGCGTCCTCCAGGTACACATCGGCCAACAGGCGGATGTCGACATAGCGCCCGCCCTCGACCCTCGGCAGGTACACGAACCCCTCTGTAACGGTCATCGGTGCCAGTTGGACGCGGATCGACTCGTCGCGGAAGTACTGGTGCAACTGGTCCCTTGCATTGCGCGGGACGTCCGCCTCTACCAGGAGCGCCGCCTCTTCAGCCGAGTAGAAATCCGGGTCCAGGACGTTACGTATCAACCACCTCCTTCGGTCCGATCCATTGCGAACAGCAATCCACAGCGCTTGCAGTTCGCGCTTGGCGAAATCGACGCCGAAATGCTGCTTAGCCTGCTCGTCGGTCAGGACTGCAGCAGACACCGTCACGTCGCCCAGCGTCTTGGATTGCGCACTGCGTAATTGCTCCGGGATCGCGAGGCGGCGCGGCGCAAACGAAGTCGCACACCCGGCGAGTACGAGCGCGAGCAGTGCGGCCTGGCCGAATCGAAATGCTGCAAGCGTCGTCATAGGCTTGACGGTGTTGTATCGCTCCGCCGCGCACCCAATCAACCGCCGGAGATGACCGCCTCCGGAATCCGGTAGTGCTCGTAGTCGTTGACCTCGATCGACCATGTGTCGGCGCTCTTGCTGGCCTTCACCTTGGAGCCGGCGTCCGACCGCACAGTGTCGCCAAGGAAGGTGAGTACGCGCTTGAGGCCACCGGGTGGCGTCACATGCAACTCGGCATTGCCCGGCTTGCCGCGGATCACGCCGAAGTCGCACTGCAACGAACCCTCGGCCGCGCTTCCCAGCGAACACGGCAGCTGCCCCGTGGCATGGTACGGCGTGCCTTTGACCTTGGCGTCGCTGGCCGGAGCGGCCCCCAGCGCGGGCGAGGCCACGGCGCTGCCGGTTATGCCGACCGTGAGCGTGTAGTTGGCCGTCTCGTGGCGGCGGGCGGCGTTGCGCATCAGGTAGACCCGAATCGTGTATTCCCCGTCGGCCGGAAGCGGGCCCGTCCACTCGTTTCCGCTGGTGGAGCCGATGAAGATGGCCACGTCCTTGGAGCCGGGCGGCAGCACGTTGAAGTAGTTGCTGGCGTTGCTGGTCTTCAGCGCGACGCTCATCGTCTGACCGGCCTTGGCGCGCAGCTTGTAGTCGACGATCTTGTCGCCCTTCAGCGAGCCCTTCACGGTGGCCGAGGAGGCACCCTTCGCAAACTGTAGCGGCCGGGATTCGATGGAATCCGCCGCCAACGCCCAAGATCCAGCAGCCAACATGACATACGCCATCAATAGGCGGCACAAAACTTTCATCAAGATCTCCCGATCACCTGAAGTTGAGACGAACGAGCCGACGATTACTCGGCTTCAGCATGAAGTCTATGTGCGAATGACAGCTCTTTGCCACAAGGCCATTGCGCTGCTTCTGGCTGTTCGGTGAAGCTAATTGTTCACTTTGGAACCTACGGCTCGCCGCCAACAGGACGCACGCTGAGTGCCAACGACAAGCGTCGACAACTCGACGCGCCCGTCGCAGTCGGTCGCAACGCGCCGGCGTCGGACACGCGATCACGACCGTTTGGGCCGCGTGCCTCCCCCGCCCCACCGCGGGCGTCGGTTCGGTCGACGTTCGGGAGGGAGTCCCGGCAAACCCCTGACGAGGTTCTCGTTTACGCGCCGGGTTCGGTTTCGCTCGCCGCCCGGTTCGGGTTCGGTTCGGTCACCCGTCGCGCAAGCCCATGAGCGGGATCGAGTTTCCGAAGGAAGTTAGCCGCGTCCGACCCCTCGAGTTCGGCATGGGTTCGGTCGGCGAGGTTCGGTCGGAATATTATAAAATAAGTCATTACAAATCAATTACTTTTAATCCACTTCTCAAGTTGTTTCTTGGACTGTTAATCCGTAGGTCCCTGGTTCGAGTTCAGGTCGGGGAGCCATGAAATTCAAGGGGTTGCACACGACGGGTGCGGCCCCTTTTCACTTGCGCGGGTGATCCGCGGATGGAAAGTCCGCGGGTCCCTTCATCGAGGGCGGGGATCGGCGGACGGTCAGCGCGGCAGTTCGATAGAGCGCACGGGCCACGGACGACCCCAGATCGCGACGACCCCGCGAGATTCGGGATCGCCGAGCAACGACTCGGAAGCGATCCCGGCTCGCGGTCGAGCCGTCACCCTTCGTACTTGAACGACACCTGTACGCGGGCGCGGAACGCAACGACTTTGCCGTTCTCGACCTTGAGGTCGAGCTTGCCGATCTCGGCAACACGCAGATCGCGCAGCGATTTCGATGCAGTTTCCACGGCGTTTTTCGCCGCGTCCTCCCACGAAGTCTTGCTGGTGCCGATGACGTCGATTACGCGATAAACGCCTTCACCTGCAGCTGCCTTTGCCATGTGATTCTCCTTGAGTCGGAATGACCCGGAGCGCCGAGTATGCGTCGCACGACGACCCGGACCTGGCTGGGCACATGACCCAACGTCCAAGTCTACGTCGACCGCTTCTGACCGTTCCTGGCCGGCGACTTGCAAGCGCGCCTGAATGTGCGCGTCCGCCTTCGCCTGCAGGTTGCAATCGAGAGGCCGTCCCTCCATCGGAGGGCGGGGATCGGCGGACTATCGGTCCGCGGGTCCATCCGCCGCGGCGGGGATCTCCGGGCGGACGGGCCGCGCTCGCCCTCTCGCCGATGACCGCCCTGGGGCGCCGGCCGGAACTCACGCGAACGGCCAATTCCTGTCATTTGCAAGTTCGCAATGCGTCATTTTGGATGACCGCCTAGTAGGTGAAACGGACATGTCTCGTCGGCGCGCGAAACCGAGGCGCCGCTCTCGACTTCTGACATCCGAGAGAGTCGGGGCCGAAATGTGCGACTCCCTGCACAAGTGACTGTTTGTCAGCGGCTGAACGCGCGCGTTCGACACGACTGGTCCCCTATTGCGGCCGAGCATCAAACGTCGACTCGGCGCAGACCCTTGTTCGCACGATGGCGGTGAGTCCGGCTGCTGGCCTGCCGCGCGCCACGTAGCCTGCAACCCCGGTCCCGCGCCGCGGCTCGAGCAGCCGCGCGCGCTGAGCCCGGGGCTTGATCAGCCGGCACACCCGGCGGTGAAGCACTGTCAACACGCGGCCGTCTCTCGTTGGTAAGGCACGTCGGACGTCAGTAGTCCCACCACGACGTCTCTACACGCCGGGGCGTTGATCGCCATCAACACGAGCCTCCGCTGCGATGCCAGCCTGTTCGTAGTCGTTGCAGGCGCGGCGGTGCATCGAAGCTGCGCGCCGAGGTATCGGCCAACGGGCTCGAGCCAGGCACGTCCGGAAGTTGCACTGGGCAGCGCTCTTATCAGGTGGGGGCCGCAATGTGCACTCCGAATCTCATCCGCATTCTGTTGTTGAACGCGGTGCTCCTGCTCGGCAGCGGGCACGCCGCAGCGGCGGATATGTGGCCGTTCGGGCCGCAACGCTACGAGCGTGGTAACGCCGCGCCGGCCGCGAGCGTTGCTCAGTTCGCGGCGCGCGCCGGGGCCGCTCGCCTGATCGTAGACAACGGCGACCCATCGGGCGGGAACCGGGTCAGTTCCGCAGTGATCGTGCTCAACGGCGACGAGGTGGTGCGGACGTCCGATCTGAACCAAGGCGTCGCGAAAGTCGAGCGCGAGGTCGTCTTGAGCGCGGAAAACGCGCTGCGCGTCGAGTTGCGTGGCAGGCCCGGTGGCCATCTGACGATTCGCGTCGTTCAGCCCTCGGGCTTTGTGGAACTGTTTCCGAACTGGACCCGTCCGGACCCCGCAGTTTCCGAGTTTTCCGTCACCCCGGATCGATCCGCGCCTGGCGCGGAGGTATTGCTTCGCGCGGTCGTTGTGAACCTCGCTGAGTCCACGCCGGCCGAGGCCGTGCTGGTCTTCGCGGTTGACGGTGCCCCCGTGGCGCAGCGCCGGCTCGGCTCCCTTGCTCCCGGCGCGCACCTCGAAGTGCTGCAGCCGACGCTGCTCGCCGAGCCCGGCCGTCACCTGATTACGGCGACGGTCGTGGTCGCCGACAGTATCGTCGAGCGAAACCGGAGCAACAACTCGCGGGCGCAGGTCGTCTACGTATCCGGCGAGGCCGCGCCGCGCCCTGAACTACTCTACGAAGAGATCGACTTCGATGCCTTGCAATTCGTCGAAGGGGCACCGGCAAGGATTCCCATCCGCCTTCGAAACCCGAGCTTCGTGCCCACAGGGCCGGTGCCGGTGATGGCGCTGCTCGACGGCGTCGCCCTCAAGTTGTCGGGGGACGACATCATCCAGCCGGGCATCATCGTGAATCTCGCGCCCGGCGAAGAACGCGTGCTGTCGGCACCGTGGCCGTCGGTGTCCGCCGGCCAGCACCAATTGACGCTGCTCGCCATGCTTCCGGAGACGTTTCCGGACGCGGCGCTGCGCTCGGTCCACAGCTGGGATTTCATTGTCAGCTACGCGGCCCAGGCATGCCAGACAGCCGGGCCCGGCGAATGGAGTTCGCTGGGGCCGCGGCTCATCGGCGACGTCTCGGGCGATTTGCCGCCGGGTTCCGTCGGCCGCATCGACGCGATCGCCTTCGATCCCTTCGATCGGACGAAGCTGTTTGCCGGCGCACCGAGCGGCGGTGTCTGGAAGAGCAGCGATCGCGGTCTCAACTGGACGCCGGTCGGCGATGGCCTTGGTTCGCTGAACGTGCGCTCCGTTGCCGTCGATCCGCAGGCGCCGAACATCGTCTATGCGGCCACCCGGAACGCCTATGGCGGGGACGGCAAGGGGATCTACAAGTCGGTCGATGGCGGCGCGACCTGGACGCAGTTCGCATCGCTCGCTTCGGTGGGCGAAGTGCGCGAGATGGTCATCCGTTATCCGAGCGCCAGCCAGTTCGTGATCTACCTCGCCAGCGATTTGGGCGTGAAGCGGTATCTGGGCACCGATCCGAACAGGCCGGCATCCACATTCGCCGACTGGGAGACGATCAAGTCGGGCAAAGCGATCGACATCGCCGTCCACCCCGCCGACGACGCAACCGTCTACGCCAGCATGCTCACCAGCGCCGGCGAATACGACGGGCTCTGGCTGACCCGCAACGGCCTCGCAGAAACTGCGAAGGTCGTATGGACGGCGAAGGAAGCGGGTCTGCCCGCGAGGGAAGGCAACAAATCGTTGCTGCTCGATCTCTGGAAGAACGATCCACGGGTGCTGTATGCGGCCGTCATTTCGCCGTTCGGGTCGAGTGATGTCGATGCGCAGCCGGTGCTCGGCATCTTCCGCTCGACCAACAGCGGCGACACGTGGTCGCTGCTGCAGCTCTACTGGAGGAAAGAACTCCCCGGAGACCTCAATACGCCGTTCATTCGGGTCAATCCGACGCAGCCGCTCGTTTACTTCGGTGGCGTCAAGCTCTACAAGCAGTGGTTCGGCCACCCCACGCTGCCGGCCCAGCAGATCGGCAACGTCCATGACGACATGAAGGCGCTGGAGTTCGATCCCTTCGACCCAGACACGTACTGGGTCACCAGCGACGGCGGCATCTGGCGCTGCGTGAGCCACACAGAAATTCCGGACACCTGCCGCCATCACAATCGCGACCTTCGCGTCACACAGTTCTTCGACATCGAAGTCGCGCGCGGCGCTGCCAACCAGATCGCCGGCGGCACGCAGGACAACGGCACGATCCTGTCCACCGGATCGGTCGACTGGGACGAAATCAAGGGCGGCGACGGCAATTTCGTGGTCTTCGGCACGTCGGGCGGCGGGCTCATCTATGCACAGCACCAGTTCCTGCATGACGACTATGGCATCCAGCTCTGCTACTCAGGAACCCAGTGCCGCGCGCTGAATCAGGACTGGGTGGACGCGAACCGCGGCCTGCCGGAATACGGCCCGTGGCGCAGTTGGACTTACAGCGGCCAGAACGACGCCTGGTTCACGGCCGACCCGACCTATCCGAACGGCAACGTGCTGTTGAGCCAGGGCGACGAGGTCTACCGGACGGCCGACTACGGCGCCACCTGGCAGCGGGTCGGGCCGCAGGGCAGCCAGGTCAAAGGGCACGTGCAGCGCGTCATCGTGCAACCCGCGACCGGCACGTGGATCGCCGGCACGAGCGAGGGCCAGCTCTGGATGCGCAGCACGGCCGACATCCTGGGGTGGACGCTGCTGTTCGAGCATCCGTGCCTGAGCGAAAGTTGGGGATGCGCGGCGGAGGTGGTGAGCCTGGCCCTTTCGCCCAAGGACCCGAAAGTGCTGTTCGCTGTCTTCGCGCCGAACGACCGCGCACGCGACTACACGCGGGTCTGGCGGCTGAAGCAGGATCCGGCCGCCTGGCGCACCTGGGTGGCGACGAACGTCACCCAGAACCTGCCGTCGACCTGGTCGATTCGTGTCATCGTCGGCGACGGCCGCGACAGCGGCGTGGCCTACGTCGGCACCAGTCATGCCGGGGTGTATCGCTGGATCGGCGCCAATGTCTCGACCGGCAGCTGGCAGGCGTACAACGTCTGCCTGCCTGGCGCCGTTGATGTCCGCGACCTTGTCGTGGGCGCCGATCTGCGCCTGCGCGCGGCGACGTTCGGGCGCGGCGCCTGGGTCGTCGATACGACCCGACCATGAAGAGACTTCTAGAACACCGACCCGACGTTCGCAAATCAACACGCTGGCGGACCGTGCGAGGCTTCTCGACGCCTGGCGCGCAACGTCTGGAAAGATCGGGGCCTGCACGTTCCCTGCGCCGCTCCGCTGTTCCCGCTCGACTTACGCTGGCAAGTTAGGCCGATGTTATGAGCACTCGGTAACTAGCCACCGACACGCCGCCTTGATTCGAACCGACTCGTGTGCTTGATAGCGGACTTGTTGATTGTCTCCGCCAAGAGGCTTGATAACGGCTGGTTTCAGGGCGAACGCGTCAACCGACTGGAACATCGTCATCGTCGCGCTTGGGTCGGTCTGAGCCTGTCGCCGACCGGCAAAGCGGACATCGCCACTGGAACCTGCGGCGCCCTTTTCAGCGCGTCGCGTTCAGTCTCCGCGCTCCCGCACCAGCGCCAGCACCTTTCCTGATCAGCATTCGGTCGCGGCGCCGCTCGGCGATCGCCGCCATCCGGCCGGTTGCCGATCGTTGCCGTCGGCGCCACGCCGACCACGAGCACCGCAGCCGGGTCGGCGGTGATCTGGTCGAGCCAGCCTGCGGCGGTTTCGAGTAGACCTTCGGCCGCCTGTGCGGTCGATTTGGTTAGCCCGTCTTCCACTTCCGCGGTATTCAAATGGTCGGATGTCATCGACGAATCTCCTCAGATTGCGGCGGTTTTCGACGTGTTTTTCGTGGGTTGTCCGAGCAATTCGCGCAGCTTCTGGGTGTCCTTCTTCACCCAACTGCGCAGGGCGCGGACTCGCGCACGACGGTCGTCCTCGTCGTGGTAGGCGCGCCCCCATCGGTCGAATCCTCGTTCGACCTCGCGAAGCTCCAGTTCACCGGCATCGATGCGCCGCGCCAGCCGCCGAATCGTGAATTCGGCAGTGCGGCGACACGTATGCGAGCAGTAGGCCGCGGGGCGACCGCGCCCTTCGCGCGGGTCGAGCGCGGAACGGCACACAGGGCAGGCTTCGGACATCGCAATTTCTCCACTCGTAATCAAACGGTCTACCGGTTAACCAAAAAGGGCGATTTTTTTCTCTGCGTGAGGGTCAAGGTGGTCAGGTGGGACTTGACGCGGCAGAGCTCC
>JAHEDN010000068.1 GCA_024641225.1 Burkholderiales bacterium
ACGACCTTGTCGGCATTGGGCAGTTTGGCCTTCATCGCCCAGTCCTTGTACATCTTGATGAAGGCGTCGTTGGCCGGGTTCTTCAGCGACATGAAGTAGTTCCATGCGGCCAGGTGACCCACCAGCGGCTTGGTGTCGACGCCGCGCAGTTCCTCCTCGCCGACCGAGAACGCAACCACCGGCACGTCCTTGGCCTTCAGCCCCGCGTTGCCGAGTTCCTTGTAGAAGGGCACGTTCGAATCGCCGTTGATGGTCGAGATCACGCAGGTCTTGCCACCGCCGGAGAACTTCTTCACGTTGGCCACGATGGTCTGGTAGTCGGAGTGGCCGAACGGCGTGTAGATCTCCTCGATGTCCTTCTCGGAAACCCCCTTGCTCTTCAGGAACGCGCGCAGGATCTTGTTGGTCGTGCGCGGATAGACGTAGTCGGTGCCGAGCAGGAAAAAGCGCTTGGCGCCGCCGCCGTCCTTGCTCATCAGGTACTCGGTGGCCGGGATCGCCTGCTGGTTCGGCGCGGCGCCGGTGTAGAAGACGTTCTTCTCCAGCTCCTCGCCCTCGTACTGCACCGGGTAGAAGAGCAGGTGGTTCAGTTCCTTGAACACCGGCAGCACGCTCTTGCGCGAGACGCTGGTCCAGCAGCCGAACACGACCGACACCTTGTCCTGCGTGATCAGCTGGCGCGCCTTCTCGGCGAACAACGGCCAGTTCGAGGCCGGATCGACCACTACCGGCTCGAGCGGCCGGCCCATCACGCCGCCCTTGGCGTTGATGTCGGCAATCGTCATCAGTGCCGTTTCCTTCAGCGCGGTTTCCGAGATCGCCATCGTTCCCGAAAGCGAGTGCAGGATGCCAACCTTGATCGGCGTCTTCGATTGCCCGAAAGCCGCCGTGATGCCACTGGCACTCAGTGCGGCCGCACCCGAAACCTGCAGAAAATGCCTGCGTTGCATAGCTCTACCCCCCGTGGACGTGATTGGCAGGCGAGCACCTGCGCGCCGCGCCACGGGTCATGTAATCAAGGTTCGTGCCAGGCACCAGGCATGCGATCAGACGCAGACCAGCCGCTTCCGCGCCCGATTGCGTTGCGAACTGCACGATTGCAGTGCAGCAACCGAGGTCCGACGGCGCCAACGCAGTGCGCAACGGCGACTGAAATGCGCGGACTCGCCGCTGCGCCCGCTTGCACCGGACGCGTTCGCGTCAGCGCAATGCCGCCTCGAGGTCGACCGGCGCGTCGTCGGGCAGGACCAGGTCGAGATTGCCCTCGACGTGGTTCAGGTGCTCGGTCATCAATCGTGCCGCGCGATCGCCGTCGCCGGCCGCCAGCGCATCGACGATCAGGCCATGCTCCTCGCCCAGGCAGGACGGCACGGACGGCTTGTCGTACAGCGCGATGATGAGGCAGGTGAGCGAAGCGAGTTCGCGCATCGCCTTGGCGAGCACCTCGTTGCCGGAACGCTCGGCGAGCAGGACGTGAAACTCTCCTGACAGCCGAACGACGGCGCGGGTGTCGCCGCTGGCGCGCGCCCTGGCCTCGGCGGCAACGTGCTGGCGCAGCGGCGCCAGATCGCTGCGACGGCCGCGATCCAGCGCCAGTTTCTGTGCGATTGCCGGTTCGAGGATCCGGCGCGTTTCGAAGACGTCGCGCGCCTCGGCCACCGACGGCTTGGCGACGAAGGCGCCGCGGTTCGGCTCCAGCCGCACCACGCCTTCGTGGGCCAGCCTCGGCAGCACGCTGCGGATACGTGCGCGGCTGACGCCGAAGATGCCGGCCAGGCGATCCTCGCCGAGTTTGGTTCCCGGCGGCAGGCGATGCTCGAAGATCGCCGTCAGCAGCTTTTCGTAAATGGCGTCTTCGCCGGCGCCGCTGTCTTCCACCGCCAGCCCGTTCTTCCTGGCCGCCCGCAAGGCCGGCGCGCGCCGCGTCACTGCCGTCCGGCTGCCCGACGCTGGCCCTCTTCTTGCTGCTGACGCAGCGGCAGCCTTCGCACGCGACGATCGGCGCGCTGAGGGGCGGGCGACGCTCATCTACGTAGACCTTCCAAGGTTCGATTCGCGGGATCGATTTTGTTTGACAAGCTCAAAGCAAAGTGTACACAATGCGTCGCGTTTTGGCGCCAATTTCTCTTTTTTTGTAATCAGAACGGGCGAGCCGCCGACGCTCGCCAGCCGTTTCCCCCGGAGATCTGGATGAAGCGCTGCCGCGCATCCGGCCAGACTGTTGGCATGGGCCGCCCCCGCCGGGGTGCCAACGGCGCGAGGCGGTGATGAGCCCACGCGTGCTGCTCGGCATGCTGACCCCGTCGTCGAACACGACGCTGGAACCGGTCACCGCGCAGATGCTGGCCGGACTGCCCGAGGCCAGCGCTCATTTCGGCCGCTTCAAGGTCACCGAGATCGCGCTGTCCAAGGAGGCGCTGGGCCAGTTCGACGACAGCGAGATACTGCGCGCCGCCGAACTGCTGTCGCACGCGAAACTGCACTGCATCGGCTGGAACGGCACCTCGGCCAGCTGGCTCGGCTTCGAACGCGACGAGCGCCTTTGCGCGCGCATCACCGAGACAACCGGCATGGCGGCCTGCACGTCGGTGCTGGCACTCAACGAGATCTTCCGCGCCACCAGCGTGACGCGTTTCGGCCTGGTCACGCCGTACCTCGACGGCGTCCAGCAGGCGATCGTGAGCAACTATCGGAAGGCGGGCTTCGACTGCGTCGCCGAGCGGCACCTGGGCATCCAGGACAACTTTTCATTTTCCGAGGTCGAGGCCGAGAAGCTGCGCGCGATGGTGCGCGCGGTCGCCAGCGCCCAACCGCAGGCAATCACCATCCTGTGCACCAACCTGCGCGGCGCGCCGCTGGTCGAGGAGCTCGAGCGCGAGCTCGGCATCCCGATCTACGACTCGATCGCTACCGTGGTGTGGAAGTCGCTGAAGCTCGCTGGCGTCGACCCTAGGCGCGTGTGCGGTTGGGGTCGGCTGTTTGCGGAAGTGGCTTGAGTGCGTTTCTCATGGACCACCTCGAACTCGTCATCCGCAACGCCGTAGCCGTGACCGCTGGCGACATCCAGCGCTGCGACATTGGCGTCGCCGACGGGCGCATCGTCGCACTGGGCAGAGACCTCCCGCACGCTGCGCAGGAAATCGACGCCGCCGGCCGCTACGTGATGCCGGGCGGTGTCGACGGCCATTGTCATCTCGACCAGCCGATGCCGCCGCCGATGAAGATGGCCGACGATTTCGAGTCGGGCACGCGCTCGGCCGCGTGCGGCGGCACCACGACCGTCATTCCGTTCGCGGCGCAGGCTAAGGGGCAGTCGCTTGTTGCTGCGGTCGACGATTACCACCGCCGCGCCGAAGGCAGGGCCTGCATCGACTACGCCTTCCACATGATCGTCAGCGATCCGACGCCAACGGTGCTGCGCGACGAACTACCGCGACTGATCCGCGACGGCTACACGTCGTTCAAGGTCTACATGACCTACGACGACCTGAAGCTGTCGGACCGCGAGATCCTCGACGTGCTCGAGGTGGCGCGGCGCGACGGCGCGATGGTGATGGTGCATGCGGAGAACGCCGACTGTATCGCCTGGCTGTCAGAGCGTCTGGTCGAATCGGGCCGCAGTGCGCCGAGGTACCACGCGGCCTCGCGGCCGGCGCCGGTCGAGCGCGAGGCGACGCACCGTGCGATCACGTTCGCCGAACTACTCGACGTACCAATCCTGATCGTGCACGTCTCGGGCGGCGAGGCCATCGAGCAGATCCGCTGGGCGCAGGGTCGTGGCCTGTCGATCTATGCCGAGACCTGTCCCCAGTACCTGTTTCTCACTGCCGATGATCTCGATGTGGACGGTTTTCATGGCGCCAAGTGCGTGTGCAGCCCGCCGCCGCGCGATGTGGCCAACCAGCAAAAGGTGTGGGACGGTCTCGTCAACGGCACTTTCCATGTCTTCTCCTCGGACCATGCACCGTTCCGCTACGACGATCCGCGCGGGAAGCGGCTCGGCGGCGCCGAGCCCGCGTTTCCGCACATTCCCAACGGCATTCCCGGACTGGAGACGCGGCTGCCGCTGTTGTTCTCGCACGGCGTCGGCACCGGCCGTATCGACCTGCAGCAGTTCGTCGCGCTGACTTCGACCAACCCGGCGCGCATGTACGGGCTCTATCCGCGCAAGGGCACGATCGCGATCGGCGCCGATGCCGACCTGGTGATCTGGGACGACAAGCACGAGCTGAAGCTCAGCAATGCGCAGTTGCATCACAACGTCGACTACACGCCCTACGAAGGCATTCGCCTGACTGCCTGGCCCGCGGTCACGCTGTCGCGCGGCGAAGTGGTCTGGGACGAAGGGGGCTACCGTGGTGTTGCGGGCCGCGGCCAGTTCATCAAGTGCGGCCTGCCGGCGCCGGCGCGGCCGCGCCCGAAGGACTTTACCTGGCGCACGGCGCTGGGTCTTTGACGAAGACGCACGACATGAGCGCATCGACCTTCGTTGCGTCATCAGACCGGTCGCAAGCCCGGCCGGCATTTTCTCGCACCGCGGTGCAATCGCCAGGAGGAAGACCATGAAACTCAAGTTCGCAGCAACCGTCGTTGCTTTGGCGGCCCTGACCACGTCGGCGTGGGCGCAGGAGAAGATCAAGCTGAAGGTGATCGGCCAGCCGCTGGCCACTGGCCTGATCCAGAAGAACAAGGAGCAGCCGTTCTTCGAATCCCTGGCTGCCAAGACCGGCCTGCCGATCGAAGTCGACTACAAGCCGATCGACACCATCGGCATCAAGGACACCGAGCAACTGCGCGTGATGAAGGCGGGCCTGTTCGAGATGGCCTCGCTGCGGATGTCGCAGAACTCGCGCGACGAGCCGACCATCCTCGGGCTCGATCTCGTCGGCCTGAATCCGGACTACGCGACCGGCAGGAAGGTGGCCGACGCGTTCGCGCCGATCCTCGACCAGAGGCTGCAGAAGCAGTTCGGCGTCAAGCTGCTCGGCGTCTGGCCGTTCGGGCCGCAGGTGCTGTTCTGCAAGAAGCCGATCGCGAAGCTCGGCGACGTCAAGGGCCTGAAGGTCCGCGTCTACGACCAGAACCTTGCCAAGTTCGTCGAGTCGCTTGGTGGCACGCCGGTGCCGATCTCCTTCGCCGAAACGCACCAGAGCCTGTCGTTGGGCGTGGTCGACTGCGCGATCACCGGCCCGAGCTCGGCCAACTCGGCCGGCTGGCCCGAGGTGACGACGCACTACCTGCCGATCGGCATGCAGATCGCCCTGAACGGCTACGGCGTCACGCTGTCGACGTGGAACAAGCTGAAGCCCGACCAGCAGAAGAAACTGCAGGCGGCATTCGACGAACTGCTCGCCGACATCTGGAAGTACTCCGAGGAACTGTTCCTCGATGCGTCGAACTGCAACGTCGGCAAGGACCCGTGCACGACCGGCAAGAAGTTCAACCTGGTCAACGTGCCGGTGACGCCGGGCGACCTCGACATCGTGAAGAAGGCGGTGCGCGAGATCTCCTTCCCGGCGTGGGCCGAAGTCTGCGACAAGTCGAACCCCGGCTGCTCGGCCGCGTGGAAGAAGGCCGTCGGCCCGATCATCGGCATGAAGTAATTGCGCGCCGCCGCGCGGGGCGCTTGCCCCGCGCGGCACTGCCACGGAGAGGGAAACATGCGCCGAATCGAGGACGTGCTGGCGACTTTGTTCGGCGCCATCTTCGTCGTGCTGTCGCTCGTCGTCACCGTCGAGACGCTGGTGCGCAAGATCTTCAACTTCTCGCTGCAGGGCGCCGATGAGCTGGGCGGCTACTCGCTGGCGATCGGCTCGACGATCGCCTTCGCGCTGGCGGTGGCCGGCCGCAACCACATCCGCGTCGACGTCTTTCACGAGCATTTTCCGCGCGGGCTGAAGGCCTTCCTGAACTGGCTGTCGATCGTGCTGCTCGCCGGGATGGCGACGCTGTTCGTGATCGTCTCGTGGCGCGTGCTGATGGAAAGCCTGGAGTACCGGAGCACCGCGCAGACGCCGTGGGCCACACCGCTGATCTATCCGCAGAGCCTGTGGTACGCGGGGCTGGTGCTGTTCATGCTGATGGCGGTCGGCTTTGCCGCGCGGGCTAGCTGGCTGCTCTTCACCCGCCGCATCGATCAGCTGAACGACGAGTTCCACGCCAAGAGCGCCAAGGAGGAGCTGAAGGAAGAACTCGACAGCGTGAAGAACCGGCAGGCGGCGACGGGAGAGCCGTCATGACCCTGGTCAGCGCCACGATCCTCGCCTTCGTGCTGATGATCGGCATGATGCTGATCGGCATCCCCATCGCCGTGTCGATGCTGCTCGTCGGCGTCGGCGGCGGCGTGATCGCCTACGGCATGCCGTTCCTGAACTCGATGGCCACGGTCATCTGGGGCACGGGCAACGAGTATCTGCTGACGGCGATTCCGATGTTCGTCCTGCTGGGCGAACTTCTGCTGCGCAGTGGCATCGCCGACCGCATGTATGCCGCGTTGTCGGCCTGGCTCAGCGGATTGCCGGGCGGGCTGCTGCACACGAACATCGGCTGCTGCGCGTTGTTCGCGGCCACGTCGGGCTCATCGGTCGCCACCGCGGCCACCGTGGGCACCGTCGCGCTGCCGCCGCTGCAGCAGCGCGGCTATTCGATGCGCGACTCGCTCGGCTCGCTCGCCGCCGGCGGCACGCTGGGCATCCTGATCCCGCCGAGCGTCAACCTGATCGTCTACGGCTCGCTGACCAACAACTCGATCGGCAGCCTGTTCATCGCCGGCATCGTCCCCGGCGTGCTGCTGACACTGTGCTTCATGTCATTCATCTACGTATCGGCCCTCGCCAAGGGCGGCGCCAGCCACCGGGAGCCCCCGATGCCTCTGCCGCAGCGCGTGCGCCTGCTGGTGCATCTGCTGCCGCCGGCTGCCGTCTTCATCGTAGTGATGGGCAGCATCTACACCGGACTGGCCACGGCCACCGAGTCGGCCGCGCTCGGCGTGGTGGTCGCGCTCGGCTTCGTCACGGCAAGCGGCAAGCTGTCCTGGCAGCTGCTGGCCAACTGCTTCCGCCAGACCGCGCGCATCAGCGGAATGATCCTGCTGATCATCACCACCGCGTTCCTGCTCAACCTGACGATCAGCCTGACCGGCGTTGCCGACGCGCTGACCAAGTGGGTCACCTCGTTCAACCTGTCGCCGACCGCGCTGCTGTTCGCGCTGATCGTCTTCTACCTGCTGCTCGGCATGTTCATGGACGTGCTGTCGATGCAGGTGGCGACGATCCCGCTCACCTACCCGATCGTCACCGCGCTCGGCATCGATCCGATCTGGTACGGCATCTTCATCGTGCTGATGTGCGAGCTCGGCATGATCACGCCGCCGGTGGGCATGAACCTGTTTGTCGTGCACGGCATCCGCCCGGACGAGGGCGGCATCGAAGACGCGATCTGGGGCGCCCTGCCCTACGCCGTGATCATGATCGTGTTCACGATGGCGCTCATCTTCCTGCCGCAGCTGGTGCTCTGGCTGCCGCAGAAGATGTGATCGGACGATGACGAACTCCGGGTCCGCGACGCAATTGCCCTGCTCCGCCGCCAGGCGTCCGGGGCGCGGCGGCCGTGCCCGCTGCACTGCCTGAGGAGGCGCCGTTGAGAACATCCGTGCGGACGAATCCGCTGATTCCGCGCCGCCTGATCGTCGCAGTGGGTGGCAACGCACTCGACACGGGCGAGGGGAGGGGCACCCCCGAGGAGCAGAAGAACGTCGCCGCGGCCCTGGCCAGGACGATGCTGCCCCTGCTCGAACTCGACAACCAGCTCGTCGTCGTGCATGGCAACGGCCCTCAGGTCGGCAAGCTGCTGCTGGCCAATGCGATTGCGCGCGATCGCGTGGTGCCGCAGTCGCTCGACGTGCTGGTTGCACAGACCCAGGGCGCGCTGGCCTACCTGCTGTCGCAGGCGTTCGAGAACGCGTTGCGGGAGGCGGGCAATCCGCGCCACGTGGTCGGGCTGGTGACGCAGGTGGAAGTCGACGGGAACGACCCGGGATTCCGCAACCCGACCAAGCCGGTGGGACCGTTCTTCGGCGAATCCGAGGCGCAGGCGCTGATGCGGGAGTTCGGCCTGACGATGATGGAGGACGCCGGCCGCGGCTGGCGCTACGTCGTGCCCTCGCCGGTGCCTCTGCACATCTGTGACATCTCGCTGGTCGAGGCATTGATGTGCACGCGCACCGTCGTCATCGCCGGAGGCGGCGGGGGCATCCCCGTGGTGCGCGATGCGGCCGGCTGTCGGCACGGCGTCGAGGCGGTGATCGACAAGGACCTGACTACCGGACTGATGGCCAACGTTCTGGGCATCTACGACATGATGATCCTGACGGCGGTGCCACGCGTGTCTATCCACTTCGGGAAGTCCGATGAGCGCGAACTCGACCGCGTCAGCCTGTCCGACATGCGCCGTTACCAGAGCGAAGGCCATTTCCCGCCGGGGAGCATGGGACCCAAGGTGGAGGCCGCCCTACGCTTCCTGGACGCAGGCGGTAGGCGGGTCGTGATCACCAGCCTCGATGCTGCGGTGCCTGCGCTGCGCGGACAAACCGGGACCCACGTCGTACATGACCATGACCTATGAAGGCTCTCGTACCCACGCGAGTCTTGAGCCCGGCATGGGAACGGGCTTGCTTTCCGGAGGAAATATGGGGTTGAGAACGGAGGTCATCGCCTCCTTCTATCAGGACTCGGTGATTCTGATGCGGGTCGCCGCGCAGGCCCGCACCCAGCCCGGCGTGCGCGAGGTCGCGATGTTCATGGGCACGCCGGCCAACCATGCGGTGCTGGAGCAGGCGGGTCTCGTCACGGAGGCCGGCCGCAAGGCCGGCCCGAACGATCTGATCATCACCGTCGATGCCGACAGCGAGGAAGTGGCGGCAGGCGCCATCGGGGCGGCCAAGGCAGCGCTGCTCGAAACCCGTCAGGCCAGGGAGGCGTCGACGGAGTTTCGCCCACGTTCGCTGGATTCGGCGCTGCGCGCGCTGCCCGAGGCGAATCTGGTGTCGCTGTCGATCCCGGGCGCCTACGTCAAGGGTGAGGCACTTTCGGCGCTGCGCCGCAACCTGCATCTGTTCATCTTCAGCGACAACGTGCCGATCGGCGACGAGATCGCTATCAAGCACGAGGCCATCAGGCGTGGCCTGCTGTGCATGGGGCCGGACCAGGGCACGGCTTACCTCGGCGGCGTCGGCCTGGGCTTCGCCAACGTCGTCAGGCGCGGCCGCGTCGGCTGCGTGGCGGCCTCCGGCACCGGGCTGCAGGCGGTGGTGTCGCGGCTCGCTGCGCTGGGCGAGGGGATCTCGCATGCGATCGGCGTCGGCGGCCGCGACCTCACCGAAGCCGTCGGCGGCCTGATGACGCTGCAGGCGCTCGATGCGCTGGCGGCAGATGCGGGCACCGAGGCGATCGTGCTGATCTCCAAGCCGCCGCACCCGTCGGTGCTCGAACGGGTCGTGGCAAAGATCGAGCAGATCGGCAAGCCCACGGTCGTGTGCTGCATCGGCGCCCCGCCTGCGGCATCCGGAAGGGCGGTCTTCGTCGAAACGCTGGATCAGGCCGCCGATGCCGCGATCGCCGCGTTGTCGGGAATCTCGTGGCAACCCGCCGACTTCAGCGATGCGGATCG
>JAHEDN010000069.1 GCA_024641225.1 Burkholderiales bacterium
CGCAGCACCTTGGCCGGCACGCCGGCGGCCAGGGAACGCGGCGCGATCACCATGCCGGCCTTGACGAACGCGCAGGCGGCGACCATCGACGATTCGCCGACGACCGCCTCGTCCATGACCACCGCGTTCATGCCGACCATGGCGTTGCGCTTGACGATGCAGCCGTGCAGCACCGCCCCGTGGCCGACATGGCCGTTGACTTCGACGACCGTGTCCGTGCCCGGGAAGCCGTGCATCACGCAGGTGTCCTGCACGTTGCTGCCTTCCTCGAGGATGATGCGGCCATAGTCGCCGCGCAGGCTGGCGAGCGGGCCGACGTAGCAGCCCGGCCCCACGATCACGTCGCCGATCAGCACCGCGCTCGGATGCACGTAGGCGGTCGGGTCCACCACCGGGCGGATGCCGTCGATCTCGTACGCCGGCATGCGGGCCTCAGACGTGATGCCGCCGCTGGATCACGCGGAAGCGGTTGGCGACGAAGGCCGAGTCGGTGTAGCTGGCATTGGCGGCCGGGTTGGCGCCCGTCCCGTGATAGTCGGAGAAGCCCGCCGACTGGTTGACGAACACGCCGCTGGCGAGGTTGATCGACAGCGCGACGCCGGCGCGCTGCGTGGCTGCCGTCATCGTCTCGATGAACTCGGGCCGGATCGAATACATGCCGACGGTCAGCGCGCCCTGGTCGCGCACGATGCGCTCGGACAGCGCGGCCAGCGCCTCGCTGCCGCCCGGCACCGCGACCACCGTGCTGATCGGGCCGAAACGCTCCTGCATGTAGGCCGGCTCGTTCGACGCGTCGGCCTTGAGCACGACCGGCGTGTGCACCTCGGCCCGCGGAAATTCGGGGTGGGTCAGCTTCTTCGAGGCCAGCACGACGGTCGCGGCCTTCGGCGCCTCCTCGATCCGCGCCAGCGTCTCCGGCGACTGGATCGCGCCGAGCACCGCGGTGGCGGTGGCGGGATCGGACAGGAACCTGTCGATCGCGGCGCCGAGGTCGGCGGCCACCTCGTCGAACGACTTGTGGCCCTGGTCGGTGTCGATGCCGCCCGCCGGCACCAGCAGTGCCTTGGTCGTCGTGCACATCTGCCCCGAGTAGAGGCTCAGCGTGAACGCCAGGTTGCGAAGCATGCCCTTGTAGTTGTCGGTCGACTCGATCACCACGTTGTTCACGCCGGCCAGTTCGGCATAGATCTGCTTGCCGCGCGCGTGCTCGAGCAGCCAGCGGCCGAAGGTCGAGCCGCCGGTGTAGTCGATCGACGCAACACGCGGGTCGGTGGCGAGCTGCTGTGTCGTCTCGGGCTTGTCGACCACGGCGAGCGTGACGAGGTTCGGATCGAGGCCGTTCTCGCGCAGCACGTCGCGCGCGATGCGCACGCTGATCGCCGCTGGCAGGACGCTCCACGGGTGCGGCTTGACGATCACGCTGTTCCCGGTGGCCAGCGCCGCGAACAACCCCGGATACGTGTTCCAGGTCGGGAACGTCGAGCAGCCGATCACCAGCGCCGGGCCGCGGCCGACAATCTCGAAATACTTCTTCATCTTCAGCGGCGGGTTCTTGCCCTGCGGCTTCTCCCAGTCTGCCTCGCCTGGCACGAAACTCATTTCGCGATACGCGTAGGCGACCGCCTCGAGTCCGCGATCCTGTGCATGCGGGCCTCCCGCCTGGAACGCCATGCCGAATCCCTGGCCGGTGGTGTACATGACCGCATGGGCGATCTCGAAGCTGGCCTTGTTCAGGCGGTGCAGGATTTCCAGGCACACGCCGGCGCGACCGTCGATGCCGAGCTTCTGCCAGGCAGGCATCGCCTGCGTCGCCGCCGCGAGCAGGGCCTCGATTTCGCATATCGCGTATTGCACGCCGATCTCGACCCCGTACGGCGAGCGGTCGCTCGCCAGCCAGCAGACGGTGCCAGGCTGGCCGAGATCGAAGCGCTGGCCGAACGTGGCGACGACCGCCTGCTTGCCGGCCTCGCTGGCGCCTTCTCCGTAGATTTTCGGACTCGCCTGCTCCGGATAGGGCGTCCAGTAACCGCGAGTGGCAATCGCGTTGAGCGCGCCGTCGAGCGTGGCGCGGTGCGTGTCGAGCAGCGGGTGCGTCATGGGGTCCTCGTGTTTGCTGCGGTGCGTGGATTGCACACACACCGATCGCGCCGTCGAGCGTTTGCATCGCGGCGCCGGAGATGTTGTCAGACGGGAGGAAGGGAAGCTACTATTGATTGACCGGCCGGTCAACGAATGCGGTGTGCGCCAGCAGTACGGGCGGCCCGACGACAACCTTCAACAGCACCGGCCGCGGAGACAGCACCGATGACGCAGCAATTCGAGACCGTCCGCCTCGAAGTGGCGGACGGCGTAGCCACATTGACGCTGGCACGACCCGAGCGTCTGAACAGTTTCACCCTGCAGATGCACCGCGACGTGCACGACGCGCTGGCGCAGGTGCGCACCGGTCCGGCGGCGCGCTGCCTGGTGCTGACCGGCGAGGGCCGCGGCTTCTGCGCCGGACAGGACCTCGCCGATCGCGCCGTCGATCCGGGCGCGGCGAGCGTCGACCTCGGCGAATCGATCGAGCGCCATTACAAGCCGCTCGTGCTGTCGCTGCGCGCAATCGAGATGCCGACGATCGCCGCAGTCAACGGCGTGGCCGCCGGCGCCGGCGCCAACATCGCGCTGGCCTGCGACCTGGTCTTCGCCGCAAGATCGGCGAGCTTCGTGCAATCGTTCTCGAAGATCGGCCTGGTGCCGGACTGCGGCGGCACGTGGTTCCTGCCGCGTCTGCTTGGGACGGCGCGCGCGATGGGGCTGGCGCTGACCGCAGAAAAGCTCTCCGCCGAGCAGGCCGAGCAATGGGGCCTGATCTGGAAATGCGTCGACGACGATGCGCTGATGCCGATGGTCACCGCGCTGGCCCGGCAACTGGCCGCAGGCCCGACTCACGGCTACGTTCGCACGCGACAGGCGTTCGAGTCCGCCTCGACGCTGCCACTGAAGGCGAGCCTGGACCTGGAGCGCGACTTCCAGCGCGAACTCGGCCACGGCGTCGACTACCGCGAGGGCGTGGCCGCCTTCATCGCCAAGCGCACGCCGCAGTTCAAGGGGCATTGAACAATGGCTGCCCTGCCCAGGGAAGCGGTGATCGGTGTCATCGGCGCCGGCGTGATGGGCGCCGGCATCGCGCAGGTCGCCGCTGCCGCAGGGCATACGGTACTGATGCTCGATGCGCAGCCCAACGCAGTGGCCCGTGCCCGCGCGGCGATCGACAAGGACCTGCAGGGGAGGGTCGGCAAGGGCAGGCTCGCCGCCGAAGACGCGCAGGCGACGCTGGCGCGGCTGCATCCGGCGATCGATTTCGGCGAGCTGGCGCGCTGCGCGCTGGTGATCGAGGCGATCGCCGAGGATTTCGACGCCAAGCGCACGCTGCTGGCGCGCCTGCAGCAGGCGGTGCCCGACCACTGCATCATCGCCACCAACACGTCGTCGCTGTCGATCACCGCCTTGGCCGCCGGCGGCGCGCATCCCGAGCGCGTGGTCGGCATGCACTTCTTCAATCCGCCGACGCGGATGAAGCTGGTCGAAGTGATCAGCGGTGTCGAGACGTCCCCCGACGCGGTGCAGACGGTGTTCGATACTGCGGAGGCCTGGGGCAAGAAGGCGGCGTTTGCGAAGTGCACGCCGGGCTTCATCGTCAACCGCATCGCTCGGCCGTTCTACGCCGAGGCGTGGCTGGTGCTGTCTGAGAGCGCCGCCTCGCCGGCCACGCTCGATGCGATCGTGCGTGACTGCGGCGGCTTTCCGATGGGGCCGTTCGAGCTGATGGACCTGATCGGCCACGACGTCAACTTCAAGGTCACGCAGTCGGTGTTCAAGGCGACCTTCGGCGACCGCCGCTATGCGCCGTCGCTGGCGCAGCAGGAACTGGTGCGCTCCGGGCGCCTCGGCCGCAAGAGCGGTCGCGGGATCTACGACTTCCGCGACGGCGCGGAGACGGCACAGCCGAAAGTCGAGCCGGGGTCGGACCCGGTCCGGCGCGTGGTCGCGGTCGGGTCGCTGGGCATCGCCACGCCAATCATCACGCGGCTGGAGCAGGCCGGCATCGACATCGTCCGCGTGCAGGGCACGGGCAGCGCCGCCGCCGCCGGCTGGCTGGAGATCGGCGCCGCGCGGCTGATGCTTACCGATGGCCGCCCGGCGACGCGCCGTGCCGCCGAGGAAGGCCACGAGCACCTGCTGCTGTTCGATCTCGCGCTCGACTATGCAACGACAAAACGGCTGGCGCTGGCGCCGGCCGACCAGTGCGGCGAGGCGGCGCTGCGCACGGTGTGCGCGACGCTCGCCCAGGCCGGATTCGCCTGCTCGCGGATGGACGACGTCGCCGGCATGATCGTGCTGCGCACCATCGCGATGCTGGTCAACGAGGCGGCCGACGCGGTCGCCTACGGCATCTGCACGGCGGACGCGATCGATGATGCGATGCGCTACGGCGTCAACTATCCGCGCGGGCCGATGGCCTGGGCCGAGAGCGTCGGGCTCGATTTCTTCGCCCGCGTGCTGGCCAACCTGCGCGAACACTACGGTGGCGAGCGCTACCGCACGTCGGTGCTGATCCAGCGCCGCGGCTGGACCCACAGCGGCTTCCACCACTAGGCGGCCAATGACCACGACCCACCATCACAAGCCCGACGCGCAGACTGTTGCCGAAGCGGTGCGCGACAGGATGTTCGAGAACGACGCGGTCTCGCGCGGGCTGGGCATGAACATCGAAGTGATCGGCCCGGGCTATGCCCGGGTGACGATGGTGGTCCGCCCCGACATGGTCAACGGCTTCGGCCTGTGCCACGGCGGGGTGATCACCACGCTGGCCGACAGCGCCTTTGCGTTTGCCTGCAACAGCCACAACGAGCTGACGCTTGCCTCCGGAATCTTCATCGAGATCCTGAACCCGGGGCATGTCGGCGACCGCCTGATCGCCGAGGCGCGCGAGGTCGTGATCAACGGCCGCCTCGGCCTGTACGACATCATGGTCACCAACCAGCACGGCAAGGAGGTGGCCTCGATGCGCGGCCGCTCGCACACCATGAAGGGCAAGCACATCGTCGAGTTCTGAAAAGCCGTGGATAAACCTACTGCGCGCCCCGATCTTGCGCCCCCCGGTGCTCGACGTACTCGTCGGTACGCCTCCGCTCACTGGCGCAACCGCGACGCGCTCGCTACGGTTTCTCCAAGGTTCTTGAACGCGGAGGAGACCCGATGACCGCCAAAGCACCCGCCCCCGCAGAACTGGAGCCGATCGAACGCGCCAGCCCCGATGAGCTGCGGGCAGTCCAGTTCGAGCGGCTCGGATGGTCGCTGGCGCAGGCCTACGAGAACGTGCCGCATTACCGGCGCAAGTTCGACGCTGCCGGCGTCAAGCCGGCCGACCTGAAGTCGCTTGAGGATCTGGCGAAGTTTCCCTTCTCGACCAAGGCCGATCTGCGCGACAACTATCCGTTCGGGCTGTTCGCAGTGCCGCGCGAGAAAGTCGTGCGGATCCATGCTTCGAGCGGCACCACCGGCAAGCCGACGGTGGTGGGCTACACGGCGAAGGACATCGACACCTGGGCCACGGTGATGGCGCGCTCGATCCGCGCCGCCGGCGGCCGGCCCGGAGACCTGGTGCACGTCGCCTACGGCTACGGCCTGTTCACCGGGGGCCTCGGCGCGCACTACGGCGCGGAGAAGCTCGGCTGCACCGTGATCCCGATGTCCGGCGGCATGACCGAGCGCCAGGTCCAGCTGATCCAGGACTTCAGGCCGAGCGTCATCATGGTCACGCCGTCCTACATGCTGGCGATTGCCGAGGAGATGGAGCGGCAGGGCATCGACCCGAGGTCAACGTCGCTGAAGGTCGGCATCTTCGGCGCCGAGCCGTGGACGCCGGCGATGCGGCAGGCGATCGAGGCCAGGGTCGGCCTCGACGCGATCGACATCTATGGACTGAGCGAGATCATCGGGCCCGGGGTCGCGCAGGAATGCATCGAGACCAAGGACGGGCTGACCGTGTGGGAAGACCATTTTTACCCGGAGATCATCGATCCCGAGACTGGTGCGGTTCTTCCCGACGGCGAGAAGGGCGAGCTGGTGTTCACCACGCTGTCCAAGGAAGCGCTGCCGATGATCCGCTACCGCACGCGCGACCTGACCCGTCTGCTTCCGCCGACCGCCCGCAGCATGCGCAGGATGGAGAAGATCACCGGCCGCTCGGATGACATGCTGATCATCCGCGGCGTCAATCTCTTCCCGACCCAGGTCGAGGAACTGATCCTGAAGCAGCCGGAACTGACGCCGTACTACATGCTCGAGGTGACGCGGCCGGACAACCTCGACGAGCTGACGGTGCACGTCGAGATGGGCTCCGACCTTGCCTACGGAGCGCAGGAGGCGCGCCACGAGGCGGCGCGCAGGCTGGAGCACAACGTCAAGGCCTACATCGGCGTGACGGCGACCGTTCGCCTCGCGCTGCCCGGCGGCGTCGAGCGTTCGGTCGGCAAGGCGAAGCGGATCCTGGACAAGCGGCCGAAATGACGGTGCGACGGCCACTTCACCATCCGTGTCGTCCCCGCGAAAGCGGGGACCCGGTGTCCTTTGTTCAACGACGCTGGATCCGCGCCTGCGCGGGAATGACACCCTAAGCACACGGAGTTGCCCATGTACACGCAAGCGATCGACATCCCGCAGGGCCCGAAGGACGAGGCGCAACGCGGGCCGCGCTCGCTGAAGGACGCCGAGTACGAAGCGGAATTCGACGCCAGGGTCGCGCGCGGCGAATTCGTCGAACCGAAGGACTGGATGCCGGAGGCGTACCGCCGCACGCTGGTGCGGCAGATCAGCCAGCACGCGCACTCGGAGATCGTCGGCATGCTGCCCGAGGGCAACTGGATCACGCGCGCGCCGACCCTGAAGCGCAAGGCCATCCTGCTTGCCAAGGTGCAGGATGAAGGCGGCCACGGCATGTACCTGTATGCCGCCGCAGAGACGCTCGGCGTCTCGCGCGACGACCTCGTCGACGCGCTGCACTCGGGCAAGGCCAAGTACTCGTCGATATTCAACTATCCGACGCTGAACTGGGCCGACATTGGCGTGATCGGCTGGCTCGTCGACGGCGCGGCGATCATGAACCAGATCCCGCTGTGCCGCTGCTCGTACGGCCCGTACGCGCGGGCCATGATCCGCATCTGCAAGGAGGAGTCGTTCCATCAGCGGCAGGGCTACGACCTGCTGCTGACGATGATGAAGGGAACGGCCGAGCAGCGCGCCATGGTGCAGGACGCCGTCAACCGCTGGTGGTGGCCGTCGCTGATGATGTTCGGACCGCACGATTCGGAATCGACGCACTCCGGCGATTCGATCAAGTGGGGCATCAAGCGGATCAGCAACGACGACCTGCGGCAGAAATTCGTCGACGCGACGGTGCCGCAGGCCAGGGTGCTGGGCGTGACGATGCCCGACCCGATGCTGTCCTGGAACGAGGCGCGCGGCCACTGGGACTTCGGGCCGATCGACTGGCAGGAGTTCTGGAACGTCGTCAACGGGCAGGGCCAGTGCAACCGCGACCGGCTGGCCGATCGGGTCAAGGCGTGGGACGACGGCGCCTGGGTGCGCGAGGCGGCGCTTGTGCACGCCGACAAACAGCGCCGTCGCGACCAGCTGGCGGCATGAATCTCCCCTCTTCCGTCGAGGGGGAGGGGGCAGGGGAGACCGGAGGAGTTCGCATGGAACGCAGGGAATGGCCGCTGTGGGAGGTCTTCATCCGCAGCAGGGGCGGGCTGGACCACAAGCACTGCGGCAGCGTGCACGCGCCGGACGCGAAGATGGCGCTGGCCAACGCACGCGACGTCTACACGCGGCGCATGGAGGGCGTGAGCCTCTGGGTCGTGCGCGCCGACCAGATCCACGCCTCGGATCCCGGCGCCAAGCCGGAGATGTTCGATCCGGCCGAGGACAAGATCTACCGGCATCCGACGTTCTACACACTGCCCGACGAAGTGAATCACATGTGACGGCGATGATGACGACCACGGCCACGGCCGCCGACGCGGCCCACATCGACTACGTGCTGCGCATCGCCGACAGCGCGCTGATCCTGGGCCAGCGGCTGTCCGAGTGGTGCGGGCACGGTCCGGTGATCGAGGAGGACATCGCGCTCACCAACACCGCGCTCGACCTGATCGGCCAGGCGCGGTTGCTGCTCACTCACGCCGGCAGCCTCGAGGGCAGAGGGCGCGACGAGGACGCGCTGGCATTCCTGCGCGCCGAGCACGAGTACCGCAGCCTGACGATCTGCGAACTGCCGAACGAGGACTTCGGCCGCACCTGTCTGCGCAACTGCCTGTTCGCCGCCTTTCAGATGCAACTCTGGCAGGGGCTGGCGGGCTCCAGCGACGCGCAGCTCGCCGCGATCGCCGGCAAGAGCGTCAAGGAAACGCGCTACCACCTGCAGCATGCTTCGGACTGGACGGTGCGGCTCGGCGACGGCACCGAGGAATCGCACGCGCGGATGCAGCGCGCGCTCGACTACCTGTGGCCCTACACGGCCGAGTTCTTCTCGGCCAACGAGACTGACAAGCAGGCGAACACGGCCGGAATCGGCCCGGCGTGGTCGTCGCTCGCCACCGCGTGGGAGGAGTCGGTGCTGCCGGTCCTCGAAGTGGCCACGCTGAAAGTGCCGGCGCGGACGCCGTTCCTGTCGCGCGGCAAGGAAGGCCGGCACAGCGAGCAGATGGGCCATCTGCTGGCGGAGATGCAGTACCTGCAGCGCGCCCATCCGGGGGCAAGGTGGTAGCGGAATGATGACGACCGAGCAGGCCTGGGACGTGCTGGCGCGGGTCGCCGATCCGGAAATCCCCGTGGTCTCGGTAACCGAACTGGGCATCGTGCGCGAGGTGGCTGCATCCGGGCAGGCGGTGCAGGTCGTCGTCACGCCGACGTACTCGGGGTGCCCCGCCACCGAGGCCATCGAGCGTTCGATCGTCGATGCATTGCGCGATGCGGGCGCGGCCGACGTACGGGTCGAGACGAGGCTCGCGCCGCCGTGGACCACCGACTGGATCACGCCCGAGGCGCAGGAGAAGCTGCGTCGCTACGGCATCGCGCCACCCGGTGGCGGCGCGGCCGCGGCGGGCAAGGAACGGCCGATCGGTTTCGTGGCGCGCGTCGAGTGCCCTCTGTGCGGCAGCGCGAACACCGAACGGCTGTCGGCCTTCGGCGCGACCGCCTGCAAGGCGCTGTACCGCTGCCGCGACTGCCGCGAGCCGTTCGAGCACTTCAAACCGATCTAGAGGGCGACTGCGTCATGACGCCGAGGTTCCATAGCCTGCACATAAAGGAAGTGCGTCGCGAAACGCCGGAGTGCGTGAGCCTCGCCTTCGAGGTGCCGGCCGAGCTGGCCGACGAGTACCGCTTCGTGCAGGGCCAGCACCTGAACCTGCGCAGGCAGTTCGGCAGCGAGGACGTGCGCCGCTCGTATTCGATCTGCTCGGGTGTCGACGACGGCGAACTGCGCGTGGCGATCAAGAAGGTGCCGGGCGGGCAGTTCTCGGTCTGGGCCAACGAGTCGTTGCAGCCCGGCGACTCGCTCGACGTGATGACGCCGGAGGGTCGGT
>JAHEDN010000427.1 GCA_024641225.1 Burkholderiales bacterium
CAGCACCGGCACGACCACGAACATCGCCATTTGCACGGCATGCAGCGTGAATATGCCGGCATTCAGACGCAGCAGCTGGCGGTCGAACAGGACCTCGCGCCAGTGTGCCGCCTCGCCCGTCGCGATTTTGGCCGGCGCCTGCGGCACGACCCACACTACCGCGGCGATACCGGCTATCGCCAGCAGTCCGGTCATCGCGAAAATGCCGCTCATGCCGATCGCCGCGTACAGCACCGGTGCAGCGACCAGCGAGACGGCAAAGGTCAGCCCGATCGAGGCGCCGACCATCGCCATCGCCTTGGTGCGGTGCTCATCGCGCGTGCTGTCGGCAACCAACGCAGTCACCGCGGCCGAGATTGCGCCCGTGCCCTGGAGGGCGCGGCCGATGATTACCCACAGCATGTTGGCCGCGGCCGCTGCGATGAAGCTGCCGAGCGCGAACACTGCCAGCCCGGCGACGATCACCCGCTTGCGGCCGTAGCGGTCGCTCGCCGCTCCCATTGGAATCTGCAGGATGCCCTGGGTCAGGCCGTAGATTCCCAGCGCGATGCCGACCAGCACGGCATCGTTGCCGCCCGGCATGCCGCGCGCGTGCACCGCAAAGACCGGCAGGATGAGGAAAACGCCGAGCATGCGCAGCGCGAAGATCGACGCCAGCGCGACGCTTGCGCGCAATTCGCGCGCGGACATCCTGTTGGGATCACTCATCGGGAGGGTGGAGACACAAGAGGAAACGCAGGCCGCCGGCAGCCGGCGGGTGCGTTGGCGTGCGACGGGAGCACGTAGCTATAGTAACAAGTTGCCTCCTCTCCTCACGTCAGGCCGACACGCTGCCGTCTTGGCGAACAACACGCACGATGGACTGCCTGCGCATCCGCGGCGCCCGCACGCACAACCTGAAGAACATCGACCTCGACCTGCCGCGCGGCAAGCTGGTCGTCATCACCGGTCTGTCCGGCTCGGGAAAGAGCTCGCTCGCTTTCGACACGCTGTACGCCGAGGGCCAGCGACGGTACGTTGAATCCCTGTCGTCGTACGCGCGTCAGTTCCTGCAGCTGATGGAAAAGCCGGACGTCGATCTGATCGAGGGCCTGTCCCCTGCGATCGCCATCGAGCAGAAAGCCGGCGCGCACAATCCGCGCTCGACGGTCGGCACGGTCACGGAAATCCACGACTACCTGCGCCTGCTTTATGCGCGCGTGGGCCAACCGCACTGTCCGGATCATCCCGAGCAGGCGCTGGCCGCGCAGAGCGTGGCGCAGATGGTCGACGCGGCGCTGGCTTTGCCCGCCGATTCGCGAGTCATCGTGCTGGCACCGGCGGTGCGCGAGCGCAAGGGCGAATTTGCCGAGTTGTTCGAAGATCTGCAGGCGCAGGGGTTCGTCCGCCTGCGCGTCGACGGGGCCATCGTCGAGGGACAGGAACTGCCGGCGCTGGCGCGCAACGAGAAGCACTCGATCGACGTCGTGGTCGACCGGCTGAAGGTGCGGCCCGAGGCGCGCCAGCGGTTCGCCGAATCGTTCGAGACTGCGCTGCGCGTCGGGGGTGGTCGCGCGCTGCTGCTCGACACCGACAACGGTACCGAGCACCTGTTTTCGAGCCGTCACGCCTGCCCGCTGTGTGCCTATTCGGCGCCGGACCTGGAACCGCGCCTCTTTTCGTTCAACAGCCCGAGCGGCGCATGCCCGAGCTGCGACGGCCTGGGCCGGGTCGACTTCTTCGACGAGGCTCGGGTCGTCGAGCACCCCGAACTGTCGCTCGCAGCCGGCGCCATTCCCGGGTGGGACCGGCGCAACAGCCACTATTTCCAGTTGCTGACCTCGCTTGCCAGGCACGCGGGCGTCGACATCGATCAGCCGTTTAACGAACTCCCGCCCGCCTTCGCGCAGCAGGTTCTTCACGGCACGAGGGAAGAAGCGGTTCCCTTCACTTACACGAGCGGCCGCGGCCGCAAGGTCACGCGCCGCCATCCGTTCGAAGGCGTGCTGCCGAGCATGGACCGCCGCTGGCGGGAGACCGATTCAGCGGCTGTACGCGAAGCCCTCGGGCGGCTGCGCAGCGCGCGACCGTGCCCGGCTTGCGATGGCACGCGGCTGCGCCGCGAGGCGCGTTTCGTTTTCGTTGGCAGCGGCGGCCAGCGGCGGGCGATCTTCGATATCGAACGCGCGCCGCTTGCCGACGCGCTCGCCTATTTCGATGCGCTGCGCCTGACTGGCGCGAAGGGCGAGGTGGCGGCGCGCATCGTGCGTGAGATCGCGACGAGGCTGCGCTTCCTGAGCGACGTCGGCCTGACCTATCTCACGCTCGACCGCGCCGCCGACACGCTTTCCGGCGGCGAGGCACAGCGCATCCGGCTGGCCTCGCAGATCGGCTCGGGGCTGACGGGGGTGCTTTACGTGCTCGACGAGCCTTCGATCGGGCTTCACCAGCGCGACAACGCTCGGCTGATCACGACGCTCAAGCGGCTGCGCGACCTCGGAAACTCGGTACTAGTCGTCGAGCACGACGAGGACGCGATTCGCGCCGCCGATCACGTCGTCGACATGGGGCCGGGCGCGGGCGTCCACGGCGGCGAGGTCGTCGCGACCGGGTCCGCACCGGAAATCGAGGGTGCGCCAGCCTCGCTGACCGGTGCGTACCTCTCTGGCAGAAAACGTATCGAGGTGCCGACAGCGCGAGTGCCGCCAGGTCTGGATTGGGTGCGCCTGGCCG
>JAHEDN010000428.1 GCA_024641225.1 Burkholderiales bacterium
CCCGAAGCGATCCGCAACCGCGTCGCGCACGCGCGTTGCCAGCGCCCAGATCTGTGCGCCGCTCGCGTGCCCGTGGTTCACGAGCACGAGCGCGTGATGCGCGTGAACGCCCGCATCGCCATCGCGCAGACCCTTCATGCCGCAGCGCTCGATCATCCAGGCGGCCGAAAACTTCAGCCCGCCGGTGGCGGGCCAGTGCGGAATCTGCGGTTCGCGCGCGCGCAGCACCGCGGCTTGGGCATCCTCGAGCACCGGGTTCTTGAAGAAACTTCCGGCGTTTCCGAGTTGCGCGGGGTCGGGCAGCTTTCGCGTGCGCAGCGCGATCACGGTGCGGGCAACGTCTTCTGGCGCGGGCTTCGCAATGGACGCCCGTGCCAGTTCCTCGCGCAGCTCGCCGTAGTCGAATCGCGCACGGGCAACGCGTGACAATCGCAGGCGAACCCGCACGATCAGCCAGCGCGCGCCTCCGGCATTCTTGAACACGCTGTCGCGATAGGCGAACCGGCAGGCCGCATTGTCGAACTCGCGGTGTTCGCCGGTCTCGAGGTCGACCGCATCCAGGGCTTCGAAGTGCTCGCAGAGCTCGACCCCGTAGGCGCCGATGTTCTGGATCGGGGCCGCGCCCGCGCAACCGGGGATCAACGACAGGTTTTCGAGTCCGTAGAGCCGCTGCTCGAGCGTCCAGCGCACGAGTTCGGCCCACGGCTCGCCGGCCTGCACTTCGACGACGGCTTCGCTGCCGGCACGCTGTTCGAGAATTCGTCGACCACGGGTGCGCATGCGCAGGATCGTGCCGTCGAAGTCGCGGGTAAAGAGCACGTTGCTGCCCCCGCCCAGCACCAGCGGTGTTTCGCCCCGGGGCAGCAGCGCGAGCGCGCGCCCGATGTCCTCGGTGGCGTCGACGCTCAGCATGCGCGCGGCGCGCGCTGCCACACCGAAGGTGTTCAGCCCGCTGAGCTCAGCGTTCGCTACGATCTCGAGCGCCATCTTTTTCAGTGCGCTGGCGGCGCCGTGCCGGGCCGCGCTCAGCTGGGCTGGTAGGCCAGCCGCACGTAAATGGGCGCGAACGGCTCAGCCTGCGTGATCTCGACCAGGGCCTCGCGCGCGAGCTCGAGCAGCGCAATGAACGTGACCACCGCCACGGGCGCACCGAGCCCGGTGTCGAACAGCTCGCCAAACTCGGCGAAACGACGGTGGCGCAGCGTGCGCAATACCTGCGCCATGTATTCGCGCACCGAGAGCTGCTCGCGCGCGATGTGGTGGTGCTGGGTGAGGCGCGCGCGACGCAGCACGTCCGACCACGCGTTGCGAAGATCGAGCGCGCTCACCTGCGGAAGCTGCGCGGCGCTCACCTGCTCGAGGTGCGCCTGCGAGCGATAGAAATCGCGGTCGATCTGCGGCAGTCGATCGAGCTGCTGCGCGCCGAACTTGATGCGTTCGTACTCGAGCAGCCGGCGCGCGAGTTCGGCACGCGGATCTTCCACTTCCTCGCCGGTGTCGGCCTTTTTCACCGGCAGCAGCATGCGCGACTTGATGTCGATGAGAAGCGCGGCCATCAGCAGGTACTCGGCTGCGAGTTCGAGATTGTGCCGACGGATCTGTTCGACGTAGGCGAGGTACTGCCGCGTGACCTCGGCCAGCGGAATGTCCAGGATGTTGAAGTTCTGGCGCCGGATCAGGTAAAGGAGCAGGTCGAGCGGGCCCTCGAACGCCTCGAGGAATATCTCGAGCGCGTCGGGAGGAATGTAGAGGTCGTGCGGCAACGCGAGCACCGGCTCGCCGTAGAGCCGCGCGAACACCTTCAGGTCGAGCTGTTCGACCCCTTCGCCCGAGAGCGCGAGCGGCGTGTCGATGCCGAGTTCCGGCGCTGCGTCGGCGGCGGCAGGCGCACCGCTACCCGGATGCTGCAAGGTCAGGCCTTGGTCTGGTAGACGTAGGGAGCTTGCGCCACGCGCGAGGCCTTGTTGCGGCGCAGGGTTTCCTGATCCTGGGGGTGATCCCACCAGAGTGCGCGGCCCTTGCGCTGCTCGTCGGCGATTTGCGGCTGCGCCTGCTTGAGCTCGCGAAGAAAGCGGGTGATGTCGGATTCGTACATGGTCGTTGGCTCCGGGGTCATTCTAAGTCATGTGGCCCGCGCGCTGCCGCGGCACGCGTCGCCCACGGCGCGCGCGCGGCACGCGGGCCCGCCTGTCAGCGCACGCGCATGCCGCTGGCAGCGCCCTCGTCGGGTTCGAGCAGGAACAGGCCGCCGCCCTTGGCCGGGTCGTCGAAGCCGGCGGCAAGCACCATGCCCTGCGAGACGCCGAACTTCATCTTGCGTGGCGCGAGGTTGGCGACCATGACGGTGTGGCGGCCGACCAGGCTCTCCGGGGCGTAGGCCGACTTGATTCCGGCAAACACCGTGCGCGGCGCCTGCTCGCCGCACTCGAGCGTGAGACGCAGCAATTTGTCCGACCCTTCCACCGCCTCGGCCGAAACGATGCGCGCGACGCGCAGTTCCACCTTCGCGAATTCGTCGATTGAAATGGTGCCCTGCGAACCAGCGTCACCCTTGGCGGCTTGCCCGGTGCCTGCAGCGCTGGCCGCGCCAGCCGCCGCGGCCGCCGGAGCGCTTGCGGGTGCCGCAGCCGGGGCAGCCGGTGTGGCGGTGGCTGGCGCGCCAGCGGGCGGCTCGAACAGCGCGTCGAGCAGCTTCGGATCCACCCGTGTG
>JAHEDN010000429.1 GCA_024641225.1 Burkholderiales bacterium
CGAGGCCTGGCGGATCCAGGAAGTCAGCGTCAACAGCCCGGTCGGTGTGCCGGTCTGGCAGCTGAAGCTGCTGATTCCTTTCGCCGCGTTCTTCCTCTTCCTGCAGGGCATCGCCGAAGTGCTGCGTTGTGTCGTGTGCCTGCGTGATGGCGCGTGGCCAACCCGGCTGCACGATGTCGAGGAACTCGAGATCGCGATCGCGAAGCAGCACGCCAGCGAATCGGCGCAGAAAACTGAAGGGGCCGGCAAATGACCGATCCGCAAATCGCCCTGCTGATGCTGGGCCTGTTCATCTTCATCATCATGCTGGGCTTTCCGATCGCCTTCACGCTGATGGCGATGGGGGTGGGCTTCGGCTACTACGCCTATTTCCGTCCGGGGCAGGACTTCTTCGACAACCGCGTCTTCTATCTGCTGACGCAGAACACCTTCTCGATCATGAACAACGACGTGCTGGTCGCGGTGCCGTTGTTCCTGTTCATGGGCTACGTGATCGAACGAGCGAACATCCTCGATCAGCTGTTTCACAGCCTCAGGATCTCGTTGCGCCGCATCCCCGGTTCGATGGCGGTGGCGGCGCTGGTGACCTGCGCCTTGTTTGCCACCGCCACCGGCATTGTCGGCGCGGTGGTCACGCTGATGGGTCTGCTCGCCTTTCCGGCGATGCTGAAGGCCGGTTACGACGAGAAGATTTCGGCCGGCCTGATCTGCGCCGGCGGCACGCTCGGCATCCTGATCCCGCCGTCGATCATGCTGATCGTCTATTCCGCCACGGCGGCGGTCTCCGTCGTCAAGCTGTATGCGGCGGCGTTGGTTCCCGGGTTCATTCTGGCCGGCTTTTACATCGGGTACGTGATTGTCCGCGCGGCATTGAACCCGAAGCTGATGCCAAAGCTGTCGAAGGAGGAGGTGGCGGAGATCGGTTTCGTCGCCATGGTCCTGCTGCTGCTCAAGGCGTTCTTCCCGCTGGCGGTCCTGATCCTGTCGGTGCTCGGCGCGATCCTGTTCGGCCTGGCCACGCCGACCGAGGCCGCCGCAGTCGGCGCCTTCGGCGGCATGGCGCTGGCCGCCGCCTACCGGGCGCTTTCCTGGCCGCGGCTGAAGGAGGCGGTGTTCCTGACCGCGCGCACCTCGGCAATGGTCTGCTACCTGTTCGTCGGCTCGTGGACCTTCTCGTCGGTGTTCTCTTACCTGGGCGGCGAAGGCGTAATCAAGGAGTTCGTCCTTGGCCTGGACCTGGGCACGATCGGCTTCCTGCTGATGTCGCAGCTCATCATCTTCCTGCTCGGCTGGCCGCTCGAATGGAGCGAGATCATCATCATCTTCGTGCCGATCTTCCTGCCGCTGCTGCCGCACTTCCAGGTCGACCCGATCTTCTTTGGCGTTCTGGTGGCGCTCAACCTGCAGACGTCGTTCCTGACACCGCCGATGGCGATGTCGGCGTACTACCTGAAGGGCATCGCGCCACCACATATCCAGCTGGCGGCGATCTTCCGTGGCTGCCTGCAGTTTCTGGTGTTCGTGTTCATCACCATGCTGCTGGTCTATGTCTTTCCGGCGACCTACGAATGGCTCCCGAACCTGCTGTACGGGAACTGAACGGCGATGGACGCAGCACGCCTTAACTGGCTGACCGCCACGGAGACAGCCCGGCTGATCGACGACGGCGCGATCAAGGCCGAGGACCACGTTCGCGCCTGCGTCGCCCGGATCGAGGAGACCGAGCCGACCGTTCAGGCCTGGGCGCACTTTGAGGCCGACGACGCCCTCAACCAGGCGCGTGACGCCGATGTGCGCCGAATGCGCGGGCTACCCTGCGGTCCGCTGCACGGAGTTGCCGTCGGCATCAAGGACATCATCGATGTGCGCGGCATGCCGACCGAAGACGGCACGGTATTGCATGCCGGGCGCATCGCCCGCCGCGATGCGGCGGTTGTCGCCCGGCTGCGTGAAGCCGGCGCCATCATCATGGGCAAGACGGTCACTACCGAACTGGCGACCTACGCGCCTGGCAAGACGCGCAACCCACACGATCCTGAGCACACGCCGGGCGGCTCGTCAAGCGGCTCGGCGGCGGCGGTTGCCGCCGGCATGGTGCCGGTTGCCCTCGGCTCGCAGACCAACGGTTCGATCATCCGGCCGGCATCATTCTGCGGCGTGTTCGGCTTCAAGCCGTCGTTCGGGCTGGTGCCGCGATCGGGTGTGCTGCGGCTTTCGCGCGTGCTGGATCATGTCGGAGTCTTCGCACGATCGCTCGAGGACATCGCGCGGGTAACGGAACTGATCGCCGGCTTCGACGAAGATGATGCCGACACGCTGCCGCCGCGTACACGGCCGCCGCTGGCCAAAGTGCTGGCGCAGGAGCCGCCATTGCCGCCACGACTGGCGCTGGCGCGACCGCCGTTCTGGTCGAAGCTCGACCGCGATGCGCAGGCGGCGTTCGAGGAACTTGCGCAACTGATCGGCCCCCAGGGGCAGACGATCGAGTTGCCGGAGTCATCGGCACAGGTCATCGACTGGCACCGCACGATCTTCGAGGCCGATCTGGCCGCCGCATTCGAGCGCGAATACGAGACCGGGGCCGAGCAGTTGTCGGCCTCGCTGCGCGGACAGATCGATCGCGGCCGCCGGGCACTGGCGCTGGACTATCAGAAAGCGGTGGCGCGGATCGAAATTGTCAACGAAGGCTTCGACGAGATCTTCGA
>JAHEDN010000070.1 GCA_024641225.1 Burkholderiales bacterium
CACGATCGTTTCGTCGGGCGGGTTGGTGATCCAGGGCGGCGGGGCGTACGCCGCGTCGAGCAGCGGGCGGATGCGCAGGTGACGACGGATCTCGGCGCGCGGCGGTGCGGCGCGTTGTTCCAGTTCTGCCTCGGTCAGCTTGCCGAGTGCACGAGCCGCATCGAGCGCGGCGATCATGCCGCCGGCTTCCGCGACCCGTGCGCCACCGATGCCGGCGCCGTCGCCGGCCACGGTCACGCGCGGATGCGACGTCCGGCCCCGCGCGTCGCATTGCGGCTGCCAGGCCTGCTGCGCTTCGTTCCAGCGGTGCTCGAGCCGCATCAGCCGCGTCAGTTGTGTGTTCGGAATCACGCCGAAATGCAGCAGCACCGTGTCGGCGTCGATCGTGATCGTCGTCCCGGCGACGCGCGCCTGCAGCGCCCGAACGCGCTCGTCGCCGATGACCCGCATTGCCTCGGCGCCGCGGACCCGGCGCGTTCGGCTGCCACGCAGCGCGCGCATCATCGCCAGGCCCTTGGCCAGGTATTCGGCGGCGCCCAGTGCACGCGGCAGGTGCGGCGCGGCGCCGATCAGGTCGGACAGGCTCGTGGTTTCGACCAATGCGGTCACGTCGGCGCCCGCCTCGCGCAGCTGGTTCGCCACCAGCAGCAGCAGCGGCCCATTGCCGGCAAGCACCACCCGGCCGGCCGGGATGCTGGCGGCGGTCTTCAGCAAAAGCTGCGCGGCGCCCGCGTACATCACGCCTGGAAGCGTCCAGTCGGGCATTGGCGTGGCGCGCTCGATCGCGCCGGTGGCCACGATCAGGTGGCCTGCGCGCACCTGCCGTGCCGCACCGTCGTGCAGGTAGGCGACGTTGAGGTCCGCGTCGACATCCCAGACCGGCGCGCCGTGCAGGACGCGCGCCGATGAGGTGGCGAGCGCATCGCTGAGCGTGCGGCCATGTCGGTAGTCCGGCCCTAGCTTTTCGGCGAGCGCGGTCGGCACCGAGGTGATGCCGCGATAGATCTGGCCGCCCGGCGCTGCCTGTTCGTCGAGCAGCAGCACGCGCAGTCCGAGCGCTGCGGCCGTCGTGGCGGCGCTGATGCCGGCGGGGCCGCAGCCGACGACGACGACGTCGGATTCCCCGATCATGCCTGCGCCCCCACCGGTCGCGCGGCATGCTGCAGGCGGATCCTCATGCCGGGGCGCACGATCACCATGCACGACTGCTGGTTTGCGGCGCCGTCGATCTCGACCAGGCAGTCGAAGCAGATTCCCATCAGGCACAGCGGCGCGCGCGGCGCGCCCGACACCGGCGTGTGGCGGAAGGACACGCGCCCGGCATTGAGCAGCGCCGCGGCGACGGTTTCGCCGGCGCGGGCCGACACGGGCTCACCGTCGACCACGATGTCGACGCGCGCCGCGCCGGCGTCAATGGACTCGAGACGTCGGAACATCGAAACGCCTTGCAGTAAACGGCGTGATCTCCGCCGGCCGCTCGCTGCCGGAGATCCAGCGCGACAGCGGGTCCGCGTGCACGGCGGCGAGCGTGATGCCGCTGTGGCAGGTGACCACGAACGCGCCGGGGAATCTGGTCGAAGCTTCGTAGATCGGCAGGCCGTCGGTGGTCATCACGCGCAGCGCGCCCCAGGCGCGCACGACGTTGACGCTGGCGAGCAGCGGGAAGATGCGCACCGCGCGCTGAGCGATGTGCGCCAGTTCGATGCGCGACGTGCCGTCGTCGAATCCGACGTCCTCCTTCGAGTCGCCGATCTGCAGGCTGCCCTCGCCGGTTTGCCGCACGTGCAGCGTCGGATAGCGCAGGAACGGCTGCACGCGCTCGCAGACGAGGATCTCGCCGCGGTTCGGCTGTACGGGCGCCGCCAGCCCGATCTTCGGCGCCAGATCGCGATTGCCGAGCCCGGCTGTCAGCACGATGCGCGGCGCGCTGAATCGCCCCGACTCGGTGGTGACGTCGAAGACGCCGCCGCGGTGCACGATGTCCTTCACCTTCTGCCCCGACGCGACCTGGCCGCCGCGCTGGGTAAGGCCCTGCAGCAACGCGCGCAGCAGGCGCAGCGGGCTGGTGTGGCCGTCGAGAGGCCCCAGCGTGGCGCCGACGACAGCGGGACCGATCTCGGGGCACAGCTTCGCCGTTGCGCCGTGATCGAGCACCTCGAACGGATAGTCGGCGCCGATCGAATCGCGCAGCTGCGTCAGCATCGCGCGGCGGCGATCGAGTTCGTCCTCGTCGAGGCACATGTGCAGGCCGCCGCGCTGTTCGAGCTGCACGTCGATGCCGGTCTCCTCGAGCAGCGCGCGCGCCAGCGCCGGCCAGGCCGCGGCGGAACGCAGCGTCCAGCGCACATAGGTCGGCGCGCCGACGCCCTTGCCCTGCACCCACACCAGACCGAAATTGCCGCGTGCGGCGCGGAAGGCGACGTCTCCCTCGTCGAGCAGTCGAACCGACTTGCCGAGGCGTGCCAGGCCGTAGGCAAGGCTGGCGCCGACGATGCCGCCGCCGACGACGAGAACGTCGCTTTCGTTCCCGCTCATGTCTTGCCCGCGAGGATGCGGTCGAGGCCGTAGAAGCGGTCGAGCGCGATCATCAGCACCAGGGTCAGCACGATCAGCACCGTCGAGATCGATGCCAGCAGCGGATCGATCGTGTGCACGATGTGGTGGTACATCTTGACTGGCAGCGTCTGCGTCGCCGGCGAGGCGACGAACACCGACATCGTCAGCTCGTCGAAGCTGGTGATGAACGAGATCATCCAGCCGCCGGCCACGCCGGGGATCAGCAGCGGCAGCTCGACGCGCCGGAACACCGTCCAGCGCGACGCGCCGAGCGACTCCGCAGCCTGCGCGACCGCGCGGTCGAAGCCGGTGGCCGCGGCGATCACCAGCCGCAGCACGTACGGCAGCACGACGACCACGTGCGCCAGCGTCAGCCCGTAGAGCGTGCCCTGCGCGCCGATCTGCGTGAAGAAGCGCAGCAGGGCGATGCCGAGCACGACATGCGGAACCATCAGCGGCGACAGCATCATGCCCAGCAGCGCCTCGCGGCCGGGAAAGCGGTGCCACGCGACCGCCATGCCCGCCGGGATCGCCAGCAGCGTGGCGCCGGTCGCGGCCGCGGCCGCCAGGCCGACGCTGCGCCAGAAGGCGTCGATGAAATCGTCGTTGACCAGGATCGCCCTGAACCAGCGGAACGAAGCGCCGTCGAACGGCAGCGAGATGTAGCCCTTGTCGGTGAAGGCGACCAGCACCACCATCACCAGTGGCGCGACCATGAAGATCGCGAACGCCGCGTGAAAGACCCACAGGGCCGGCCCGATGCGCCTCATGACGCCGTCCGTGCGCTCATGTGAACACCTGCCTGAAGCGGCGTTCGACGACGCGGTTCAGCCCGAGCGTGATCGCCAGCACGGCGATCAGCAGCAGCACCGCGATGGCGGCGCCGAGCGGCCAGTTGAGCGTGCTCAGGAACTCGTCGTAGGCGGCGGTGGGCACGACTTTCAGCCGCCGGCCGCCGATGATCGACGGTGTCGCGAAGGCGCTGGCGGCGAGCGCGAAGACGATCAGCGCGCCGGACAGGATGCCCGGCATGACCTGCGGAAAGACGATGCGCAGCATGACGGTGGCGCGCGACGCGCCGAGCGACTCGGCCGCCTGTTCGGTGGCCGGATCGAGCTTCTGCAGCGACGTCCACACCGCCAGCACCATGAACGGCACGAGTACGTGTACCAGGGCCACCAGCACGCCGGTGAAGGTGAACATCATGCGCACCGGCGTGTCGATCAGGCCGAGCCAGCGCAGCGTGTCGTTGATCACGCCCTCGGAGCCCATCAGCACGGCCCAGCCGAGGGTGCGCACTACCACCGAGATCAGCAGCGGCCCGAGCACGACGACCATGAACACCGCGCGCCAGCGCGGCGGCAGGTGCATCAGCACGTAGGCCTCGGGCACGCCGATCAGCACGCTGATCACGGTGACCAGCAGCGCCAGCCAGAACGAGCGCAGGAAAATCTCGTGGTAGTAGCTGTCGGTGAGCACTTCCCGGTAGTTGGCCCAGGTGAGCCTGTCGCCGATGCCGATGGCCGGGTCGAACGGGAAGAAGCTCAGCGACAGCGTCAGCACCAGCGGCGCCGCCACCAGCGCCAGGATCACCAGGGTGCCCGGGGCGGTCAGCCAGTACGGCGTGGCGCGGGCCGTCGTGTTCACGACGCGGCTCCGGCCTCGTGCGGCAGCACGCGTGCGTGCTGTGGCGACCAGGCGAGCGAGACCCGGTCGCCCTCGTTGAACTCCGGCAGGCCGGTGTTCGGCAGCGTGACCTGCACGTGGCCAATGTCGGTAGCCACCTGGAACAGCCAGTAGTTGCCGAGAAAGGCGCGCGCTTCGACCGTGCCGCCGAGCAGCGCACGGTCTGCGCTGACGAAGCCGATCTTCTCCGGGCGCACGACGTAGTCGACCGCGCCGACGACCGACCCGTCGCCGGCCGGCAGGCTGTGCGCGCCGACCCGGACCGGCGCCCGGTCGGTTTCGCGCTGGCCGACGAAGACATTCGCCTTGCCGAGAAAGGTCGAGGCGAAGCGGCCGTTCGGCTGCTCGTACATCTCGTAGGGCCTGCCGACCTGCTCGATGCGGCCGAGATTCATCAGCACCACGCGGTCCGACAGCGTCATCGCCTCTTCCTGGTCGTGGGTGACCATGATCGTCGTGACGCCGATGTGGTGCTGCAGCGCACGCAGTTCGATCTGCATCTCGTGGCGCAGCTTGGCGTCTAGCGCGCCGAGCGGTTCGTCGAGCAGCAGTACCGGCGGCTTGATCACCAGCGCGCGGGCAAGCGCCACGCGCTGCCGCTGGCCGCCCGACAGTTCGCGCGGATAGCGCTCGGCCAGCACCTCGAGGTGCACCAGCGCCAGCGCCTCGTCGATGCGCGCCTTGCGCTCGCTGCGGTCGACCTTGCGCATCTCGAGGCCGAAGCCGACGTTCTCGGTCACCGTCATGTGCGGAAACAGCGCGTAGCTCTGGAACACAATGCCCAGGCCGCGCCGGCTCGGCTTCTGCTGCGTGATGTCGTGGCCGTCGAGACGGATCGATCCGGCGGTCGGCGTGACGAAGCCGGCGACCATCTGCAGCATCGTCGTCTTGCCGCAGCCGGACGGCCCGAGCAGCGAGACGTACTCGCCGCGCTCGACGGTGAGGTCGAAGTCCTGCACGGCGACCACGCTGTCGTAGCGCTTGGTCAGCCCGCGAAGCACGAGGAAGCTCATCGCACCCCCAGTCGGTAGGACGCTGCGGGATGCGGGGCCGGCGAGGCCCCGCACGGCGAAAGGAGCGGTAGCGCCGCCGCCCTCGGCGGCGGCGCTACCGGCTCAGCGCTCGATCGTGCGGTTCCAGCGGTTGGTCCACTCGGCGCGCGACGGATTGATCACGTTGTAGTTCACCGAGATCAGCTTGTCGACGCGCTCGGGACCGAAGACGACCTTCTGGGCGACCTCGGGCGGGACCTTGGTGGTCTTGTTGACCGGGCCCCAGCCCTGCCGCTCTGCGAGCTGGGCCTGCACTTCGGCCGACAGCAGGTAATGCAGCATGGCCTTGCCGAGTTCCGGCTGGGGCGCGCCCTCGACGACGCATACCGCGGTCATGATGCTGATCGCGCCTTCCTTCGGATAGACGAACTCCACCGGCGCGCCCTGGTCGATCACCGCCTGCACGCGGCCGTTACCCCACACCACGAGCGCGCCTTCACCGGTCTGCATCATCTGCGCCATGCGCCCCGGCGAGCCTTCCCACGCGAGGACGTTCGGCGCAACCTTCTTCTGCATGAACTCGAAGCCGGGATCGATCTTGTCTTCGCTGCCGCCGTGCAGGCGCGCGGACATCACCAGCGTCAGCAGGCCGTAGCCGTTGGTGATCGGCGGGACGACGACCTTGCCCTTGTACTTCGGGTCGGCCAGGTCGTTCCACGAGGTCGGCGGCGCCCAGCCGTTGCGCTTGAAGACCTCCTTGTTGTAGGCCAGCCCGGTGGCGATGAAGCCCAGTCCGATCGAGCGGTCGCCGATCATCTTCGCGTTCGGATACAGCTCCTTCATCACCGGGCCGTCGGGCAGCGGCGCGCACAGCTTCTGCTCGACCGCCTGGTACATCGGGCCGTCGTCGATCAGCGCCACCGACAGGTCCTGCTTGCCGCGCTGCGCGGCAAGCTTGGCCAGCGTGTCGGTCGAGTTGCCGGGCACGTAGACCACCTTGGCGTTGTGCTTGGCCTCGAAGGCGGGAATGATCTTCTCGCGGAACAGCTGCTCGGTCGAACCGCCATAGGCGCCGACGTAGATCGTCGTCTGCGCCGCACAGACCGACGACGCCAGGCTGATGGCGACGGCAAGCGCAGTCTTCTTCATCGAGATCATCGCGAAGTCTCCTCTGGAAGGGTCGAGGCGCTGGCCTGATTGCCGCGCTCTTTGTTGTTGTGAGTCGCGAGAAGTTAGCGAAAGGCGCAGATAATTGCCAATAGAATTTTCTGCCTTGTTGATACGAAAACCTTATATATGACGAGCGGCCTGAACCTGCGCCAGCTGGAGGCCTTTCGCGCCACGATGCACGCGGGCACGGTGGTGGCCGCGGCCGGTCTGCTCAACGTCACGCAGCCGGCGGTCAGCCGGCTCATTGCCGAACTCGAAAGGCGCATCGGTTTCGCGCTGTTCGAGCGGCGCGGGCGCCGGCTGGTGCCCACCGCCGAGGCCCAGCAGCTGTACCGGGAGATCGAGCGGCTTCAGCTCGGTGTCGAGCGCGTGGCGCAGGTCGCCGCGGACATCAAGCTGCAGCGCGCCGGGGCGCTGCGCCTGGCGGTGCTGCCGGCGCTGGCGCAGTGGTTTGCGCCGCGGGTGGCGACCCGGTTCCTGTCGACGCGTCCCGACGTGACGCTGTTCATCGACAGCCTGCCGTCGCGGCAGATTGCCGATCTGGTGGCGATCCATCAGTACGACCTGGGCGTCGTCGAGCGGCCCGCGCCGCGGCCGGCGCTCGAAATCGAGCCTTTCGAGGGCATCGAGACGGTGGCCGTGCTGCCGGCGCGCCACCGACTGGCGGTGCGCGACGTCATCGCGACGCGCGACCTGGATGGCGAGCGGCTGGTGCTGCTGTCGCACCACAGCCGGCTGCGCTACAGGCTCGAGGAACTGTTCGCGCGCCGGCGCGTCGTGCCCAACGTCGTGCTGGAGACGCCGCAGTCGACGATCGCGTGCGCGCTGGTGGCGGCCGGGGCGGGCATCACGCTGGTGTCCCGTGTGGCTGCCGCCTCCTATGCGTGGCGCAACGTCGCCGTGCGACCGCTGAGGGACCGGGTCACGTCCGATTTCGCGCTGATCTACCCGGTCGTCGGCGGGCGGTCGCGGCTGGTCGAGGTGCTCGCCGCCGATCTGCGAGCGGAGATCGCCGCGCTGATGGCGTAGCCTGCCGCCGCCACGGGCAGCCGACGCGCGCTACGCTTGGCGCCCCAAATTCAGAGGTGGTGCGCAATGAGGACTATTCGCTGGTTGATCGCGCTGGGGCTGCTGCTCGCCGGGGCGGCACAGGCGGGCGAACTGAAGCTGACGATCATCGACCTCGATGCCGACGACGTCGCCTGCGGGCTGCGCTATCCGGCGATCCAGGAAAAGGTGCGGGAATCAGCGGCGACCATGAAGGCGACGGTGGTTTCGGAGTCGGATTACGAGCTGCTGGTCGCGATCGCTACCGTCAAGCGCCCGCTGGACTGCGCCAGCGACGTGATCGTCACGGTGCGGAAGGTCGTGCCGCTCGCTGCGAGCGAGAAATTCCGTACCCGCGACAACAAGGCGGTCCTCGAGCTGTGCCGCCATGGCGGCATCGTCGTCTCGCCGATCAAGGATCACGAGCGCGATTTCCTGAAACAGGTCGAACGCAGCGTGATGGTCTGTCTCGGCCAGCTCTCTTTTTGAACCGGCACGGCCCCGTCTCAGCGGCGCCGGGGCGGCGGTATGCTTGCCGCGCCCTGGCGGACCGGTCGAGATCTGCCGCGCAACCACCGAGGAGAAAAAAGATGAAACGTCGCGAATTCGCGTTCGCAGTGTCCGCGCTGACGGTCGCGCAGGCGTTCGGCGTGCCGCTGGCCTCCGCACAGGCCGTCGGCACGCTGAAGATGCTGATCCCGGCCAATCCGGGCGGCGGCTGGGACCAGACCGGCCGCAACCTGGCCGCGGCGATGCAGGCGGGCAAGCTGGTCGGGTCGGTGCAGTTCGAGAACAAGGGCGGCGCGGCGGGCACGATCGGCCTGGCCCAGTTCGTCAATTCCGCGAAGGGTGACCCGAACGCGGTGATGATCGCCGGCATGGTGATGGTCGGCGGCATCATCCTGAACAAGAGCCCGGTCGATCTGTCGATGGTCACGCCGATCGCGCGGCTGACCAGCGAATACGAGGTGATCGTCGTGCCGGCCAGTTCGCCGCACAAGACGATGGCCGATCTCGTCAAGGCGTACAAGGCCAACCCCGGTGCCGTGTCGTGGGGCGGCGGCTCGGCCGGCGGCACCGACCACATTCTCGGCGGGCTGATCGCCAGGGCGGTTGGCGCCGATCCGTCGAAGCTGAACTACGTGCCGTTCAAGGGCGGCGGCGAGGCGATTGCGGCGATCGTTGGCGGCCACGTGACGGCGGGCATCTCCGGGCTGGGCGAGTTCGCCGAGCAGATCAAGGGCGGCCGCATGCGCGCGCTGGCGGTGTCGGCTCCGGAGCGCGAGGACGGCATCCCGACGCTCAAGGAGCAGGGCATCGACGTCGTGCTCGGCAACTGGCGCGGCATCTTCGGCGCGCCGGGGATCAGCACCGCGCAGCGTGATGCGCTGGTCGACCTGGTGAAGAAGGCAACCGAGACGCCGTCGTGGAAGGAAACGCTCGGCAAGCTCGGCTGGACTCCATGGTTCCTCGGCGGCGACGCCTACAAGGCGTTCATCGACGAGGACATCAAGCGCATCGGCACCATCATCGAGTCGCTCGGCCTGAAGAAGTAGCGGTTGTGACCCGCCGCTTGCGCGGGGCGCCGGCCGAGCTGGCGCTGTCGGTCGCCGTGCTGGCCCTCGGCACCTTCGTCGCGTTCGTCGCGGCGGGGCTGCCGGGTAGCCGCAGCTACTCGGCGATCGGCGCCAACTTCATGCCGGTCGTTGTCGGCGCCGGCCTGATCCTGCTCGGCATCTGGCTGCTGGCCGAGGCCGTGACCGGCGGCTGGCGTGCGGCGGAGCCAGACGACCCCGCCGAACGCGGCGAGCACGCATTTCACTTCGGCGCGTTTGCCTGGGTCAGCGGGGGGCTCTTCGCGCAGATGGCGTTGATCCACACCGCGGGCTTCGCGCTGGCGGCGGCGGCGCTGTTCGCGTGCATCGCACGCGGCTTTGGCAGCGTCCGACCGGCGCGCGATGCGGCGATCGGCCTACTGCTCGGGATGGCGGTGTTCCTGTTCTTCGTTCGCTTCCTGAACGTCAACCTGCCAGGGGGATGGCTGAGTCCCGTGCTTGGCACGGCCGGCATATGACGGAAACACTTGCCGCCCTGG
>JAHEDN010000430.1 GCA_024641225.1 Burkholderiales bacterium
TCACGCCGAAGACGGTCGCGAGGGCCGGCAGCTGCGCGTCGGCGACACGCATCGAGGCCGCGCTGCCAAAGGCGCCAGCCGACAGCAGTGCGATCAGCCGGCGCGGCTCGGACACCACGGTGCTTGTCAGGCTTCGGCAGTGCGCGGCGGATCACCGCCGCGAACCGCAGAGGTTCGCGACCGGCGCGGCCGGGCCGGCCGGCCGCGCTCACGCTGCGCGGGCACGGGCCGCTACGGCACCAGGACCGACGAGCCGGTGGTCTTGCGGCCGGCGAGATCGATGTGCGCCTGCGCCGCTTCGGCGAGCTTGTAGCGCTGATCGATCTCGAGCTTGATCTTGCCGCTCGCCATCATGTCGAACAGTTCCTCGGCCGAGGCCTCGAGTCGCGAGCGCGGCACGGCGTGCGTACCGAGCGTCGGCCGCGTGACGAAGAGCGACCCCTTGGCGGCGAGGATCCCCAGGTTGACTCCGGCAACAGCGCCCGAGGCATTGCCGAAGCTGACCATCAGTCCGCGCGGTTGCAGGCAGTCGAGCGAACCTTCCCAGGTGTCCTTGCCGACGCCGTCGTAGACGACCGGCACCTTCGCACCTCCGGTCAGCTCCTTGACGCGCTCGACGAAGTTCTCCTTCGAATAGTCGATCGTCGCCCAGGCGCCGTTCTTCTTCGCGAGCGCTGCCTTCTCGGGCGAGCTGACCGTGCCGATCAGCTTCACGCCGAGCGCTCTTGCCCACTGGCAGGCAATCAGGCCGACGCCGCCGGCTGCGGCATGGAACAGGATCGTTTCGGTGCCTTGCAGCCGATAGGTCTGGCGGAACAGGTACTGCACCGTCAGGCCCTTGAGCATGGCGGCGGCCGCGTCGTCGAACCCGATTGCCTTCGGCAGCTTGACCACCATCGCCGGCGGCATCACGCGAACTTCAGCGTATGCGCCCAGCGGCCCCTGCCCGTAGCCGACGCGGTCGCCCTCCTTGAGGAACTTGACATTGCTGCCGACGGCGTCAACGACGCCTGCGCCCTCGAAGCCGAGCCCATGCGGCGTCGCCGCCGGATACAGGCCGGTCCGGTAATAGATGTCGATGAAGTTCAGGCCGATCGCGTGGTTGCGGATGCGAACCTCGTCGGGGCCGGGATCAGCGACATCGAGTTCGACCGCCTGCAAGACTTCCGGCCCGCCGTGCGCGGAAACAACGATGGCTTTGGCTTTCATCTTCGACTCTCCTTAGATTCCCTACTTGTTGACGGCACCCGCCTTGCGGGACAGAACGAACACGCCGGCCAGCACGAGGGCCGTGCCCGCCAGCTGGCTGCCGGAGACCGGCTCGCCAAGGAACACGTAGCCTAGCGCGATCGTCGAGACCGGGCCGGCCATGCCTGCCAGGGCCACCGAACCGGCGCCGATGCGCGCCACCGCCATCATGGTGGCGAACACCGGCAGCACGGTGCAGAAGATCGCGTTGACGAGCGACAGCCACAGCACCGGTTCCGGCTGCGCCAGGCTGGCCAGCGGCCGGGTCAGCGCGAACTGCGCGCAGACGCCTGCGGTGGCCACGCACATCGCATAGGCGGTCAGGCGGATCGCTCCGACCTTGCGCACGAGTTCGCCGGACAGGACGAGGTACACCGCGTAGCAGGAAGCGGCGCCGAAGACGAGCAGCGCGCCGAGGGCCACGCCGTCGGCCTCCAGCCGCACGTCGTGCCAGAACACCAGCAGGATGCCCCCGTACGACAGCAGCAGCGCGATCAGGTCGAAGCGCGTCACCGGCCGGCGCAGCACCAGCACGGAGAGCAGCAGCACCAGCGTCGGGTTCAGGTACAGGATCAGCCGCTCGAGCGCCGCGGTGATGTACTGCAGGCCGAGGAAGTCGAAGTAACTGGCCAGGTAGTAGCCGAGCAGGCCGATGACCAGCAGCAATGCGTGATCGCGGGCCGTGAGCACCGCGGCTCCGCGCGACGTCCACCATAGTGCCGCGGCGAAGAACGGAACGGAAATCAGCATGCGCAGCGCCAGCAGCGTCTCGGCATCGACGCCATGGCGATAGGCAAGCTTGACCACGATCGCCTTGGCCGAGAACATCACGCTGCCCGCGACCGCAAGCGCGAGACCGCTGAAGAACGCTTGGCGCGCGGTGCTGTTCACCCAGGGATTCTATGGAAAGCCCTTGCGCCACCTTCGGCTACAGTCCGGCTGCCCTCGAAACGACCCGTCATGCAACCGCATTCGCTGGCGAAGTCCGGACCAGCTGCCGCGCCGATCAGGCGGCCGCCCGCAACGATGGCCGGCCCGCCCGTGGCACGGCGCACCGGCAACACTTCGCGGCCGCGGGGCGACGGCCCGTGCCGATGGGGCTGCCATTCGTCGCGGCGACTGCGCGGGAAGCGCAGCGGCCGCCTAGCGTAGCGGCCTGGATCTCCCGCGCCCGATGAAATCCCGCTCGCTGCTGCTCGCCTGCCTGGTCGCGCTCCCGCTTGCCGCCATCGCGCAACCGGCAAGCGCCCGGCCGCTCGAGGCGTGCACTCTGAAGGGAATCGCACGAGAGGTTCGCTGCGGCCAGATCGAGGTGCTCGAGAATCCCGACTCCCTCACCGGCCGCAAGCTCACCATCCACTTCGCCGTCCAGCCTGCCGTCGCCCGCGACAAGCTGCCCGATCCGGTCTTCGTATTCGCGGGCGGCCCCGGTCAGAGC
>JAHEDN010000431.1 GCA_024641225.1 Burkholderiales bacterium
CGCCGGTGATGACGGCCACCTTGCCCGAGAACTCCCGCATCGTCAGAGCTTCACCAGCTGCTTGCCGAAGTTCCGGCCTTTAAGCAGGCCAACGAAGGCGGCGGGCGCACTTTCCAGGCCATGCGCAATCGTCTCCCGATACCTGATGCGACCGCCGGCGACGTGCGCGCCGAGTTCCTTGAGCGCCTGCGGCCAGAGCGACATGTGCTCAGAGACGATGAATCCCTGCAGCTTCAACCGGCTGACCAGGAACCAGGTGGGATTGCCGATCGGAATCGGATCGCCGTTGTAACCGGCAATCAGTCCGCAAAGCGCGATGCGGCCGAACGCGTTCATCCGCGGCAGCACGGCATCCATGATCTCGCCGCCGACGTTTTCGAAGTAGCCGTCGACGCCATCGGGCACCGCCGCCTTCAATGCCTTGCCCACATCCTGCGCCTTGTAGTCGATACAGGCGTCGAAGCCCAGTTCCTCGGTGACGTAGCGGCACTTCTCCTCGCCGCCGGCGATGCCGACCGCGCGGCAGCTGCCCAGCCTGGCCAGCTGGCCGACCACGCTGCCCACCGCGCCGCTGGCCGCGGATACCACGATTGTTTCGCCAGCCTTCGCTTCGATGATGTGGTTCAGCCCGACCCAGGCGGTGACTCCGGGCATGCCGACCGGGCCGAGGTATGCCGACAGCGAAATGTGCGTCGTGTCGACCTTCATCAGTTGACTGCCGTCGGAAACGCCATATTCCTGCCAACCCAGGTAGCCGACGACCCGGTCGCCCGCGGCGAACTTCGGGTTGCGCGATTCGATCACCTCGCCCGCAGTGCCGCCCACCATCGTCTGGTCGAGGCCTTGCGCAGCCGCGTAGCTGCGTCCTTCGTTCATTCGTCCACGCATGTAGGGGTCGAGGGACAGCCAGTGGTTGCGCACCAGCAGTTGTCCTTCTGCGAGCTCCGGCAGCGGCGCGGTTTCGAGGCGGAAGTTCTCCGGCGTGACCCAGCCGCTCGGTCGGCTGGCCAGCACGATGCGGCGATTGATCGCCATCGAAGTCTCCTGAAGAAACGCGCGCCGGATCACGGCGCGCCCGGATTCAGCGCAAATCGAGGCGCCGGCCGCTGGCCGCGCGTTCGGCAAGCAGCGGCGCCGGTTGCCAGAATGCCGCGTCGGCGCCGGGCAGTGCGGCGAAGCGTTGCATCGCCTCGACCACGCTGCGCAGGCCGACACTTTCGGCGTAGTACATCGGCCCGCCGCGGTGCAGCGGGAAGCCGTAGCCGTTGAGGTAGACGATGTCGAGGTCGCCGGCGAGCGCGGCGATGCCTTCGTCCAGGATGCGCGCGCCCTCGTTGACCAGCGCGAAGATGCAGCGCTGCACGATTTCCTCATCCGCGATCACCCGCGGCGTGATGCCGAGTTCCGTGCGATAGGCGTCGATCAGCGCGTCGATCTCCGGGTCGATCCGCGGCGTGCGGTCGCCGCTCTCGTACCGGTACCACCCCTTGCCGGTCTTTTGCCCGAGCCGGCCGAGTTCGACGACCCGGTCGGCGATGCGCGGATAGCGCACGTCGGGCTTCTCCCGGTAACGGCGCTGGCGGATCGCGTAGCCGATGTCCAGCCCCGCCAGGTCGCCGACCGCAAAGACCCCCATGGCCATGCCGAAGTCGGTCAGCGCCTTGTCGACCTGCTGCGGACTGGCGCCCTCTTCCAGCAGGAACAGTGACTGGCGGACGTAATGCTCGAGCATGCGGTTACCGATGAAGCCGTCGCACACACCGGAGACGACCGCCACTTTCTTCAAGCGGCGGGCGAGCTTCATCACGGTGGCCAGCACATCCGGTGCGGTCGCCGCCCCGCGCACCACCTCCAGCAGCCGCATCACGTTGGCCGGGCTGAAAAAGTGCGTGCCGAGAACATCCGCCGGCCGCCTGGTCACCGCGGCGATCTGGTCAACGTCGAGGGTCGACGTGTTGGTGGCGAGGATCGCGCCGGGCTTCGCAACCCGGTCCAGTTCGCGGAACACCTTCTGCTTCACCGCGAGATCCTCGAACACCGCCTCGATGACGATGTCGGCGGAGCCCAGGTCGGAGTAGCGGAGGGTTGGCGTCAGCAGCGCGACGCGCGCCTCGACCTGCGCCGGGCTCATCCGCCCCTTCTGGGCAGACGCCTCCCAGTTGCGACGGCACAGTGCCATGCCGCGATCGAGCGCCTCCTGTGTCGTCTCGAGTACGGTGACCGGAATACCGGCATTGGCAAAGCTCATCGCGATGCCGCCGCCCATCGTTCCGCAGCCGAGCAGCGCGGCGCGCCCGATCGCGCGGGTCGGCGTGTCCTCCGGCAGGCCCGCGATCCTGGCCGCCGCGCGCTCGGCGAAGAACGCGTGGCGCAGCGCCTTCGACTGCTCGGAAACGACCAGTTCGAGGAACATCGCCCGCTCAATCTGCACGCCCTGCTCGAACGGACGCAGCACGGCAGCCTCGACGGCGTCGACGCACTTCAGCGGCGAAATCATGCCGCGCGCCTGCTTCGTTACGCGCTCTCGCGCGATCCTGAAGAAGCTGTCCGCGTCGACCTTCGCCGGCAGAAGCGCGCGCGCCGCGCGCAGCCGCGGGTGCGTCCGCCGGCCGATCAGTTCCTGCGCGAAGTCGAGCACGCCCTGGAAATTGTCGGCAGGCACGATGCGGTCGATC
>JAHEDN010000071.1 GCA_024641225.1 Burkholderiales bacterium
GCAGCGGGCCGTCGAACTTGCCGTCGTAGTTCTTCGGCTCCCAGAGCTGGCCGCCGGTTTCTGCCGGGTCGACCGCGAAAGGGGCGTCGTTGACCAGCGTACTGGGCGTGAAACCATGCTCAAGGGCCGCCGAGTAAACAAACGGTTTGAAGCTTGAGCCCGGCTGCCTCCATGCCTGCGTGGCATGGTTGAACTTGTTCAGGTTGAAGTCGAAGCCGCCAACCAGCGCCCGCACCGAGCCATCTCGCGAATCGGCCGCGACGAACGCCGCCTCGACCCGCGGCAGTTGCACGATCTCCCAGTAGCCCTTGCCATGACGGGCAACGCGGACGAGTGCACCGGGCGCGATGCGTCGGGCAGGCTGGGCCTTCGGGTCGAGGGAGCGGGCGGCGAAGCGCAGGCCCTCGCCGACGATTTCGATCGGCTCACCGCCCTGCATGACCGCTTTGACCCGCTTTGGCGTCGCTTCGACGACGACGGCCGGAAACAGGTTCGGGCTGTCGATGGCCTCGACGATCGCATCCTCGATACGCTGGTCGCGCTGTCCGGGGTCGGACGGAAGCTCGATGAAGGCCTCCGGTCCGCGGTAGCCGTAGCGGCGATCGTAGCTGAGGACCTGGTTGCGGACCGCTTCGTGTGCCGCCAACTGCTCGCCGCTGACCAGCGTCGTGTAAACGTTCAGGCCGAGCGTGTAGGTTTCCTCGCGGAAGGTTTCGAACAGGGCCTGCCTCACCATTTCGGCCGCGTACTGCGCATGCAAGAGCGAACGGGTCGAGTTCGGCGAGTAGGCAGCCAGAGCCTGGCGCGGCTTGAACGGTTCGGCTACCGCCTCGTCGTGCTCGCTTGGCGAGATGAAACCAAGCTGCAACATGCGCGACAGCACGTACTGCTGCCGCCCCTTGGCGCGACGCGGGTTGACCCACGGGTTGTAGGCGCTGGGTGCGGCCGGCAAGCCAGCAAGCATGGCCGCCTCGGCGACAGTCAGCTCCGAAAGTTTCTTCCCGAAATAGGTTTGCGCCGCCGCGGAAAAGCCGTAAGCCCGCTGACCGAGGAAGATCTGGTTGACATAAACCTCCAGGATCCGGTCCTTGGTCAGTTCAGACTCGATCTTGAAGGCCAGCGCAATCTCGTAGAGCTTGCGCAGATAGCTGCGCTCCGAACTGAGGTAGAAGTTGCGCGCGACCTGCATCGTGATCGTGCTTCCGCCCTGACCACGCCGTCCGGAAGCGAAATTGGCGAACATCGCCCGCACCAGGCCGGTGTAGTCGACGCCACGGTGGCGGTAAAAAGCATCGTCCTCAGCCGCCAGGATTGCCTGCTGTACGCGTTTCGGTACGTCCTGGATCGGCACGTAGTCGCGACGCTCTTCGCCAAACTCACCGATCAGGATGCCGTCCGCGGTCCAGACCCGCAGCGGAATGCGCGGCTGGTAGTCGGTGAGCGTGTCGATGGACGGAAGATTCGCATACGCCAGCGCGAAGACAAACGCCGCAAGGAGGGCAGCAGCGGCCAACCCCCCCGTACCGACAACGACTGCGCCCAAAAGGGCCCGCGCCCAAGGCGGAGCGTTGCGCAAATGCTGCATCAGCGCGGCTTGAGATTCTAAAGACCGGTTGGACACCAGAGAGGCAGTCGAAACAGTTCGATTGGCGGGCGTGCCAGAGACGCCGAATCCACGATCCTTCCACCGGACGACGCAGCGCGGAGGGCGAAGTTTAAGGCCTGCGCCCGCCGCTCATTACCCGGGTTCCAGGCGACTCAGTCCTCCCCCGGCCTAGGCCGATGGGCATCGTCCATGTCGCCGACGCTTTGATCGTCCGTACGTAGGGCTTGTGAATGTCTGAGTCTTGTTGATAGCATTTCAAGTAGCATCCAACAAACTCGCGGTAAGCACTCGAAAATTAAGGGAAAATCTCGCCGAGGCTTGAGCCTGCTAGAGGCCTCTGTCGGGTGGTTTCCTTCTTGGCCAGGTTTCGTCCTTCGTCCCTAGGGCTTGGCTGTCGAGACGAACTGCGCGCCCGGGAGCGTCACCTTGGCATTTGATTTGCCCCTGTTAACGAGCAAGACGCCACCGCTGGTCGGACTGGACATCGGCTCGTCGAGCGTGAAGCTCGTCGAATTGTCGCAGCCAACACCGGGGGCGATCCGCCTCGAGCGTTACGCAATCGAGCCGCTGCCGCGCGGTGCGGTCGTTGATGGCAATTTCGACAAGATCGATGTCGTTGCCGAGGCCGTGAAGCGCGCGTGGCGACGCTCAGGCACGCGGGTCAAGCATGTGGCGATGGCGCTGCCATCGTCGGCGGTCATCACCAAGCGTATCGCCCTGCCTGCAAACCTCCGCGAGGACGAGATGGAGATGCAGGTCGAGAGCGAGGCGAATCAGTACATCCCCTTTGCACTCGATGAAGTGAGCCTTGACTTCCAGGTGCTGGGACCGATCCCGAACGCGCCGGACGATGTCGAAGTGCTGATCGCGGCCTCGCGCAAGGAAAAGGTCGAGGACCGGATGGCGGTCGCGCAGATGGCCGGGCTCAAGCCGGCAGTGATCGACGTCGAGTCCTATGCCATGAGGGGCGCCCTCGAGCGCCTGATCGAGCAGTTGCCAAACCGTGGCGAAGGGCTGGTGATCGCCGCCTTCTATCTTGGCGCCAACGCCACTGTTGCCACCGTGATGCACGACGGCGAGGCGATCTACGAACGCGACCAACCCTTCGGTGGCCAGCAACTGACGAGCGATATCGCCCGCGCCTACGGCATTTCGGTCGACGACGCTGAGCAGAAGAAACGCACGGGCGACCTCCCGGCGAGTTACGAATCGGATGTCCTGCGGCCGTTCGTCGAGACTGCGGTGACGGAGATCACTCGGGCGCTGCAGTTCTTCTTCACCTCGACGCCGTATACCCGCATCGACCAGATCATGCTGGCCGGCGGCTCAGCGATCCTGGCGGGTCTGGCCGACGAATTGATGGAGCGGTCGCAAGTGCCCACTTCGGTGGTATCGCCGTTCAAGGGCATGGAAATCGCCGGTGGCGTGCGCGAGAAGCAGCTGCGGCTGGATGCGCCATCACTGTTGACGCCCTGCGGTTTGGCCATGCGGAGGTTCGACTCGTGAGCGTGTCGAGGATCCGCGTCAATCTGCTGCCACACCGCGCTGAGCGGCGTGAGCGGCAGAAGAGGGCCTTCTTCTTCTTTACGGCGGTCAGCCTGCTCGTGGGTGCAGGGCTGGTGGTAACCGTCTGGAGCGTGTTGCAGGGACAGATCACGAGCCAGCGGGAACGCAATGACTTCATCACCGCCGAGAACCGCAAGCTCGACCTCCAGATCAGGGAAATTGCCACGCTGCGTCAGGAAATCGAGGCGCTGCGGGCACGGCAACGCGCTGTCGAGGACTTGCAGGCGGATCGCAACCAACCCGTATACCTGATGGACGAACTGACGCGGCAGGTACCGGAGGGCATCTATCTGAGGGCGGTAAAGCAGGATGGAAGGAAGGTCAACGTTGCCGGTTGGGCTGCTTCAAACGAGCGCGTGTCCGAGTTCCTCCGCAATCTGCAGGCCAATTCGAAATTCCTGGAGCGCCCCGAGCTCGTCGAGATCCGCCTTTCAACACAGCAGCCGCCCGGCGTGCAGCGCAGGCTGTTCGATTTCTCGCTGAACTTCGCGATGAAGCCAACGCCCGAGCGCGCCCAGCTGCAGCAGGCGCAGACGCCTGCGAAAAAGTAACGCGGGCCTACAGAGCGAGACGACGCGCATGGCAATCGACACCCGGCAGCTGCTGTCCCAGTTTCAGGGGCTGAGTTTCGAAAACATCGGCACTTGGCCGCTGCTGCCGAAATCGGCCGTCTGGATCGCGGTAGTCGTCGTCTGCGCGGTCGCCGGCAAGTTCTTGCTTTGGGATCCGCAGTCCCAGGAGCTGGAAAGGCTGCGCGCCGAGGAGCAGACGCTCAAAGAGCAGTACCGCGCCAAGCTGCAACAGGCGATCAACCTCGACGAACTGCGACGCCAGAAAGAACTCGTCAGCCAGTACGTGCTGACACTGGAGAAGCAGCTGCCGAGCAAGGCAGAGATGGATCAGCTTCTGTCGGACATCAATCAGTCGGGGATCGGCCGTGGCCTGCAGTTCGAGCTCTTCCGGCCGGGGCAGACGATTCTCAAGGACTACTACGCGGAACTTCCGATCTCGGTGCGCGTTTCCGGCCGGTACCACGACCTGGGCGCGTTCGCGGGCGATATCGCCAACCTGCCGCGCATCGTGACGCTGAACAATGTGAACCTGACCGCGCTGCGCGACGGCGTACTCGCGCTGGATGCCACTGCCAAGACCTATCGCTATCTCGACGACGAGGAACTTGCCTCGCAGCGCACGGACCGCAAGACGGCCGGCAAGAAGTGACGCGATGCTGATGAAGATCACTCGAATACTGCTGCCGCTGCTGTCGATTGCGTTGACCGCCGGCTGCGCGCCGTCGAACGAAGCCGAACTGCGCCAGTGGATGACCGAGATTAGGCAGCAGGTACGACCGGTCGTTCAGGACGTGCCGGCGCCGAAGGATTTCGCCCCCTATAGCTACGAAAACCGCAACGTGATTGATCCCTTCGATGTGCAGAAGGTGATGACCGCCGTCTCTCGCCAGCAGCAGGTGCGAGCCACTGCAAGCTCGGTCCGGCCTGACCTTGAACGCCGGCGCGAAGTGCTGGAGGGTTTCCCGCTCGATCAGATCAAGATGGTCGGCACCATGCGCCAGAGCAACGTGAACGTGGCGCTTTTGCAGAGCGGCGGCGCTACGCACATGGTGCGGCTTGGCAACTACGTCGGGCAGAACTTCGGTCTGATTACGCGCATCTCCGAAACGGAGGTGCAGATCAAGGAAATCGTTCAGGACGCTGCGGGCGAATGGGTCGAACGTCCCACCAAGCTGGAGCTGCAGGAAGCGGCGCGAACAGGGGGCAAGCAATGAAGATGGTGGTCAACGTACTTCTTGCTGCGGCATTGATTGCCGCGGCGTTGGTGCCAGCCCTCGGCCCTGTTCCGGCGTGGGCGCAGGCCGCCGCGGCGAGCAACAGTGTCGAGCGGGTCGAGGCTGTGCAGACCGCCGATGGCGTGCTGCTGACGATCCAGCTGCGGTCACCTCTGAAGGACACGCCGCCCAGTTTCTCGGTCGCCAACCCGGCCCGCATCGCCATTGATCTTGCCCACACCGAGAACAACGTCGGACGGAACGCGGTGGAGTTCAATCAGGGTGATCTGCGCTCGGTCAACATCGTCCAGGCGCAGGAGCGCACGCGTCTGGTGCTCAATCTGCGCCGCTCCCTGAATCACTCGATCACGGTCAGTGGCAATACGGTCCAGGTCGCGCTGGGTGGGCTCGTGGAAGCCACCACCTTCCGGGCTGCCGATGCGACGCCGGCGACGCCAGCCGGGGCTCCGGCGGCTGCGCCGAGCGGGCAGCGCGCGCTGCGTTCCGTGGACTTCCGGCGCGGCGCCGAAGGTGAAGGGCGGGTCCTGGTCGACCTGTCCGACCCGAATACCAGCGTGGATATCCGCGAACAGGGCAATCGGGTGATCGTCGACTTCCTCGGCGCCAGCGTGCCGGAGTCGCTGCGCCGGCGACTGGACGTCACCGACTTCGGAACGCCGATCGCGATGGTCAACACCACCCAGCAGGGCGACAACGTGCGCATGGTGATCGAGCCGCGCGGCGCATGGGAATACAACGCGTACCAGAGCGACACGCGCTTTGTTGTCGAGGTCAAGCCGATCAAGGAGGACCCGACGCGGCTGATCCAGGGCACGCGACCCGGCTACCAGGGCGAGCGACTGTCGCTGAACTTCCAGAACGTCGATGTGCGGGCGTTGTTGCAGGTGATCGCCGATTTCACGGACCTCAACATCATCACCAGCGACTCGGTCGCCGGCTCGATCACGCTGCGGTTGAAAGATGTGCCCTGGGATCAGGCGCTCGACATCATCCTGCAGAGCAAGGGCCTGGACATGCGCAAGAACGGCAACGTTGTCATCGTTGCCCCCCGCGATGAACTGGCCGCGAAGGAAAAACTCGATCTCGAGGCACGCAGCCAGATCGCCGACCTGGCGCCAATGCGCGCCGAGGCTTTCGTCGTCAACTACCAGAAGGCCGACGACGTGCGCAAGCTGTTGATCGACGGCCAGCAGCGCATGCTCTCGAAGCGGGGCACGGTGGTGGTCGATCCGCGCACCAATCAGCTTTTCGTGCGCGACACCGCCCCGCACCTCGAGGAAGTGCGTCGATTGCTGCAGCGTATCGACGTGCCGGTCCCACAGGTGCTGATCGAGGCGCGGATCGTCGAAGCCGACGATACGTTCAGCCGCAACCTCGGCGTGCGGCTCGGTGGTTCCAGCGGTTACCCGCGCCAGGTCGGTGGCTCCGGTGCATATGCCACGGGCGGGGGCCTCGGCGTCACGTCGTCGACCGGGCCGGGCGGCACCGTGATCACCAGCACCGCCGCGCCGGGCGGAGTGGGCACAATTGATTCGTCGAGCATTATTAGCAATTCCAACTTCGTGAACCTTCCGGCCGCGGCGATCGGCGGCTTCGGCGCCGCGGGCGCGGCGCTGACGCTGTTCAACGCATCGTTGTCCCGGTTCCTGTCGCTCGAGGTGTCAGCGCTCGAGGCCGACGGCCGCGGCAAGATCATTTCCAGCCCGCGGGTGATCACTGCCGACAAGGTCAAGGCGGTCATCGAGCAGGGCACGGAGATTCCGTACCAGGAGGGCACGACGGCGGGCAATACCAGCGTCCAGTTCAAGAAGGCGACGCTGCGCCTAGAGGTCACGCCGCAGATCACGCCGGAGGGCGCGATCTTTCTCGATGTCAAGGTCAACAAGGACAGCCGCGGCCAGGAAACGCTTTCAGGCCCGGCGATCGACACCAAGAACGTGCAGACGCAGGTGCTGGTCGACAACGGCGGCACCGTCGTGCTCGGCGGCATCTTCGAGCAGCAGGAGCGCAACACGGTCACCAAGGTGCCGTTCCTCGGCGACATCCCCTACCTCGGCTACCTGTTCAAGAACCGCACCACGATCAGCGATCGCAAGGAACTGCTGATCTTCATCACGCCGCGGGTCGTGACGAGTCAGTTGCAGGGACGCTGACCGTCACCGGCCCGAATGCCAGCTACCCAAGTGAGAACGGAAATGAGTGGAATCTTGTCTGCGCTGTACGGCCGGATGCCGGGCCGATGGATCTGGCTTCGCGCCATCGGCGGCCTGGCCGCGGCCGCCATGCTGGCCAGTTGCGGCGGCGGCGAGGCGCCGGGCGCCACGACGCCGGCTCCCCCGGTGCCCAAGCTGTCGGTAACGCTGACCAGCAATACCGTGACCCGCGCTAGTCCGGTGACGGCGACCGCGGCCCTGGTCGATGCCGCTGGGAAGCCGATCGCCAACTCGCTGGTCCAGTTCACGACAACGTTTGCCGGTACAACGGCGGCCGTGCTTTCTCCGGCGTCGGGCAGCGGCATCACCGATGCCGGCGGCAGATTCTCGGTGACGTTGATCGCTTCCAGCGACACCGCAGAGGGCGGAGGCACGATCACCGCGACCGCCGTCAACCTGACCGATGCGGCGCCAATGTCGACATCGTTCCAGGTTGTTGCATCGACGCCGCCGGTGACGGCGCCGGCAGTCACGCTGGCCCTGAACGACGCGACGACAGGAGCCGGCAGCAACACGGTCAGTCGTGACACGCCGCTCAAGGCAACCGCGACCCTGCTCGACGCCAACGGCCGCCCGCTCGCCAACTCGGTCATTCAGTTCACGCTGGCATTCTCGGGCGGATCGCCGGTGGCGGTGCTGTCGCCATCTTCCGGCAGCGGCATCACCGACGCGACCGGCAAGTTCTCGGTCACGATGATCGCGGCCAACGCGACGGCCGAGGGCAGCGGAACGATCACTGCGACGGCGGCGAACCTAACGGACGCACCTTCGGCGACGACCGCGTTCCAGGTCATTCCGACCGCGCCGCCCGCCGCGGCGCCTGCCGTCGCCGTCGCGCTGACCGACCCGGCCACGGGGGCGAGTCGCAACACCCTGACGTTGGCTTCGCCGTTGAATGCGACGGCGACGCTGCTCGATGCCAGCAACCGGCCGGTGGCCAACTCGCTGATCCAGTTCTCGCTGACGACCGCAGGTGGAGGCAACCCGGTCGCGGTGTTCTCGCCGGCCTCGGGCACGGGCATCACCGATGCCAACGGCAAGTTCACGGTCTCGCTGCAGGCGGCCGGGCTGACGACGCAGGGCGCGGGGAACGTCAAGGCAACGGCCGTCAACGAACAGGACGCGCCGTCGGCGACCGCAGCGTTCCAGGTCGGTGCCACGAATATCACGCTCGGCAACGTCACGCTTGCGCCGGCAGAGATCGAGCCGCTGCAGACTTCGACGATTACCGTGCGGGTCTCCGGGGTGCCGGAATCGGTACCGGTCAGCGTCCGCTTTACCTCGTCCTGCGCGGCTAGCGACCTGGCGTCGCTGCCGGCGTCGGTGGTGACGGTCAACGGCGTGGCGACCGCGGTCTACACGGACAAGGGCTGCAGCGGTCGCGACGCGATCACAATCTCGTCGGACGGCGCAACGTCGATCCAGACCTCGATCAACATCCTGCAGGCGCCGCCGGTAGCGATCCAGTTTGTCAGCGCCACGCCTGATGTGATTTCGGTGGCTGGCGTCGGCGGGCAACCCTCGTCGGTGGTCATTTTCAAGGTGGTCAATGCCGCCCAGCAGGCGGTGGCTGGTCTGCCGGTGACCTTGAGTCTCTCGACGGCGGTGGGAGGAGTGACGCTTGATGGCCAAGCCGGCCCGATCACCAAGCAGACTGCGCAGGACGGCACCGCCCGCGTGACCGTGGTCGCAGGCACGCAGCCCGGCCCGGTTCGCGTACGCGCGACTGCCGCAGGAGGGCTGAGCGCCCTGTCAAGCCAATTGACGATTCAGACCGGACTGGCGACGCAGAACCGATTCAGCCTGTCGTTCGAGACTTTCAATATCGAAGGCTGGAACGTCGATGGCACGAGCACTTCGGTGACAATCCGCGCTGCCGATCGCATCGGCAACCCGGTTCCCGATGGCACTACGGTGAATTTCCGTTCGTCGGGTGCCCTGATCGAACCCTCGTGCCAGACCAGCAATGGAGCGTGTTCGGTGAGCTTCCGCAGCCAGGCGAACCGTCCGGGCAGCGGACGTGTCGCAGTCTTGGCGTGGGCTGTCGGCGAGGAGACCTTCCTGGATGGGAACGGCAACAACGTGTACGACATAGGCGAATCCTTTGGTGATCTCGGGGATGCCTTTGTCGATGCCAACCTCGATGGCATTTACCAGCCAAACGAGGAGTTCATCGCCTTCAATCCAGCGGCAACGGCGTCGTGCGCACCTAGCGTGTTTGCCGCTCCTGGCC
>JAHEDN010000072.1 GCA_024641225.1 Burkholderiales bacterium
AACTCATCAAGTTCCTGCAGGACGAGATGGGGGTCCGGAAGATCCGCTTTCCGAACACGTCGGGAATCGGCATCAAACCCGTCTCGCGCGAGGGCACCGAGCGGCTCGTGCGCAAGGCCATCCAGTACGCGATCGACAACAAGCGCAGGAGCGTGACCTTCGTGCACAAGGGCAACATCATGAAGTTCACCGAGGGCGCGTTCGCCAGGTGGGGCTATGGGCTGGCGCAGAAGGAGTTCGGCGCCGAGCCGCTCGACGGCGGGCCGTGGATGAAGATCAAGGCGGCACATGGCGAGATCGTGCTCAAGGACGTGATCGCCGACGCGTTCCTGCAGCAGATCCTGCTGCGCCCGGCCGAGTACGACGTGATTGCGACCATGAACCTGAACGGGGACTACATCTCGGACGCGCTGGCGGCGCAGGTCGGCGGTATCGGCATCGCGCCGGGCGCGAACCTGTCCGATTCGGTGGCCATGTTCGAAGCGACGCACGGCACGGCGCCGAAGTACGCGGGCAAGGACTACGTGAATCCGGGCTCCGAGATCCTATCGGCGGAGATGATGTTGCGGCACATGGGGTGGATCGAAGCGGCAGACCTGGTCGTCTCGTCGATGCAAAAGGCGATCCTGGCCAAGACGGTCACCTATGACTTCGCGCGCCTGATGCCGGGCTCCACCCAGTTGTCCTGCTCGGGGTTCGGCCAGGCGATGGTCAGCCACATGTGAGCGGCGTAGCCGTGGTAACAAAAAACCCCGCTCAGGCGGGGTTTTTTGTTGGCCCATCGCAGCGCGTCAACTGCCGCCCTGGGTGATGTTCGACGCCTGCTTGCCCTTCGGGCCCGTCACGACTTCGAAGACCACCTTCTGCCCTTCCTTGAGGGTCTTGAAGCCATTCATCTGAATGGCGGAGAAGTGCGCGAACAGGTCTTCGCCTCCCTCATCGGGGGTGATGAAGCCGTATCCCTTTGCGTCGTTAAACCATTTCACAGTGCCTGTGGCCATTTTGCTTTCCTTCGTTGCTACGTGACTCTGAGGCGTCCCGCCGGACCGCACGAAATATCGCGGTGCCGGTGTCGACTCCCCTCCCGGCGGAGCCCCTTCTGTTGCTGCGTGGGCGCCGCCATCCGCCCCTCCTGCCGGATCCCCTGCACCCGGGCGAATTCCGGAATATTCCAACAAGGCCGGGCGGCGTCAAGGTCTGGGGCAGCAGGCTGGGTCGTCCGCGCGCAGGCATTGGCAGCGCCGCGACCCCATTTCCGGTGCCGCGGGCGGCCGTTCGGCGGTCCGGCACTGCGTGCGTCGTGGCACGGCGCTATTAGGAAGGAAGGGAACCCGACGGCGGAATCGCGGTCTCGTAACTGCGCGAAATCGCTGCAGCGCCCAGTTCACTTATTATGGGGACGCGATTGAGTGCGGCATTGCGGACGGGACGCTATCTAGAATGCGGATATGAGCGAGCGGTTCGACGAAGGCACGGTCACCGAGAAGCAGGCTTCTCGCGTCAAACCGCCGCCGATGTTCCAGGTTGTTCTGCTCAATGACGATTTCACGCCGATGGAGTTCGTGGTGGGGGTGCTGCAGAAGTTCTTCGGCAAGGGCAGGGAGCAGGCAACCCAGATCATGCTGAAGGTGCACCACGAAGGCCGGGGCGTGTGCGGGGTCTATCCGCGGGACGTGGCCGCGTCGAAGGTCGAGCAGGTTTGCAGTTATTCGCGGCAGCACCAGCACCCGCTGCAGTGCGTGATGGAGGAAGCATGATCGCGCAGGAACTAGAAGTCAGCTTGCACATGGCCTTCGTCGAGGCCCGGCAGGCGCGACACGAATTCATCACTGTCGAGCACCTGCTGCTGGCGCTGCTGGACAACCCGTCGGCAGCCGAAGTGCTGCGCGCCTGCGCCTGCAACATCGAGGACTTGCGCAAGAGCCTGCAGAACTTCATTGCTGATAACACGCCGACGCTTCCGCCCAGTTCCGAAGCCGACACGCAGCCGACGCTCGGCTTCCAGCGCGTGATCCAGCGCGCGATCATGCACGTGCAGTCGACCAGCAACGGCAAGAAGGAAGTCACCGGCGCCAACGTGCTGGTGGCGATCTTCGGCGAGAAAGACTCGCACGCCGTCTACTACCTGCACCAGCAGGGCGTCACGCGGCTGGACGTCGTCAACTTCATCTCGCACGGCATCAGCAAGTCGCCGCAGGGTGAGGAGAAGGCCAAGGCCAAGGAAGGCGAGAAGGAAGAGGAACAGGCCGAGGGCCGCGAGGCGCAGGCGTCGCCGCTCGAGCAGTACACGGTCAACCTCAACCAGATGGCCAAGGACGGCAAGATAGATCCGCTGATCGGGCGCGAGCCCGAGGTCGAGCGCGTGATCCAGGTGCTGTGCCGGCGGCGCAAGAACAATCCGCTGCTGGTCGGTGAGGCCGGTGTCGGCAAGACGGCGATTGCCGAAGGTCTCGCCTGGCGCGTGGTCAAGGGCGACGTGCCGGAAATCCTCGAGCAGTCGAGCGTCTACTCGCTCGACATGGGCGCGTTGCTGGCAGGCACAAAGTACCGCGGCGATTTCGAGCAGCGGCTGAAAGCGGTGCTCAAGCAGCTGAAGTCCAACCCGAACGCGATCCTCTTCATCGACGAGATCCACACGCTGATCGGAGCCGGCTCGGCCTCGGGCGGCACGCTCGATGCATCGAACCTGCTCAAGCCGGCGCTGGCTAGCGGGCAGCTCAAGTGCATCGGTGCCACGACCTACAACGAGTACCGCGGCATATTCGAGAAGGACCACGCGCTGTCGCGCCGCTTCCAGAAGATCGACGTCACCGAGCCGACGGTGCAGCAGACGATCGAGATACTCAAGGGCCTGAAGTCGCGCTTCGAGGAGCACCATGGCGTGCGCTACTCGTCGAGTGCGATCCAGGCCGCCGCCGAACTGTCGGCGCGCTTCATTAACGACCGGCACCTGCCCGACAAGGCCATCGACGTGATCGACGAGGCCGGCGCGGCGCAGCGCATCCTGCCGGTGTCCCGTCGCAAGAAGACGATCGGCAAGAACGAGGTCGAGGACATCATCGCCAAGATCGCGCGCATCCCGCCGCAGACCGTTTCCTCGGACGACCGCACACAGCTGAAGAACCTCGAGCGCAATTTGAAGAACGTGGTGTTCGGGCAGGATCCGGCGATCGAAGCGCTGTCGGCGGCGATCAAGATGGCGCGTTCGGGCCTGGGCAAGCCGGACAAGCCGATCGGTGCGTTCCTTTTCTCCGGACCTACCGGGGTCGGCAAGACCGAGGTGGCCAAACAGCTCGCCTTCACGATGGGCATCGAGCTGATCCGCTTCGACATGTCGGAGTACATGGAGCGGCACGCGGTGAGCCGGCTGATCGGCGCGCCACCCGGGTACGTCGGCTTCGATCAGGGCGGGCTCTTGACCGAGGCGATCAGCAAGAAGCCGCACGCGGTGCTGCTGATGGACGAGATCGAGAAGGCGCACCCGGATATCTTCAACATCCTGCTGCAGGTGATGGATCACGGCACGCTGACCGACAACAACGGCCGCAAGGCCGACTTCCGCAACGTGATCATCGTGATGACCACCAACGCCGGCGCCGAGATGCTGCAGCGCCGTTCGATCGGCTTCGCGAACGCGCGCGAGGCCGGCGACGAAATGGCGGACATCAAGCGGATGTTCACGCCGGAGTTCCGCAACCGGCTCGATGCGATCATCAGCTTCCGCGCGCTCGACGAGGAAGTCATCCTGCGCGTGGTCGACAAATTCCTGATGCAGCTCGAAGACCAGTTGCATGAGAAGAAGGTGGATATCGCGTTCACGGACGCGCTGCGCAAGCATCTCGCCAGGAAGGGCTTCGATCCGGTGATGGGCGCGCGGCCGATGGCGCGGCTGATTCAGGACACGATCCGCAAGGCGCTGGCCGACGAACTGCTCTTCGGCCGCCTGGTCGGTGGCGGCAAGGTCAGTGTCGACGTCGACGATGCCGATCAGATCGTGCTCGAGTTTCCGGGTGACGCGAGCGGCGATGCGCCGCCGGCACCGAGGGACGAAACGGTGCTGTCGGAATAGCCCGGCCCTACGGGCCGCTATTGGAGGTTTCCCGAAGTCAACTTCGATGGCGGCGTGGACAGCGCTTCGAAGAAAGGTAGAAACTAGGCCCGCGGCACCAGTCCGCGGGCTTTTTTTTTGCAGTTCCGAAAAAGACAAGGAGACTTCACGTGAAACCGAAATTTGTTATCGCCGGTGCGGCGGCCGGGTTGGCGGCGTCGGCGTTGATCGTCGCGCCGGCTTCGGCTCAGGTCGACGCGAGCGCGGCGCGCTACATCGCGGCCAACTGTGCCAATTGCCATGGCACCAACGGGGTGGCTCGTGGCGGTATGCCGAGCCTCGCCGGCCAGAAGAAGGAGCAGATCGCAGCGCGTGTGCGCGAGTTTCGCGACGGCAAGCGGGCGGCGACGCTGATGCACCAGATTGCCAAGGGCTACAGCGATGCGCAGATCGACGCGATCGCCGAGCAGATCGCTCGCCAGTCCATGGGTCAATGAACGAGGAGACGAGCGATGACAACTCAGATGTTCTCCCGGCGCGACGTCTTGAAACTGGCCGCGGCCGGCATGGCGGCCGGTTCGCTCGGTGCCTGCGCGAGCATGGGTGGCGCCAAAGGCAAGGTCGTGGTGATCGGCGGCGGCTGGGGCGGGGCCACTGCTGCCAAGTACCTGCGCGTGTGGTCGGAAGGCGCCATCGAAGTGACGCTGGTGGAGCCCAACCGGAGTTTCGTGTCGTGCCCAATGTCGAACCTCGTGCTCGGTGGCAACCGCACGATCGAGCAGCTGACGACGGGTTATGACGGCCTGCGCAAGCGCGGCATCAACGTCGTGCACGACACGGTCGCGACGATCGACGCCGAGAAGAAGCAGGTCCGCCTCGCTTCAGGGGCGACGTTGCCATACGACCGCCTGGTGGTCTCGCCGGGCATCGAGTTCATGTACGAGAGCGTCAAGGGCATGACCGCCGCGGACGCGGAAACGATTCCGCACGCGTGGAAGGCGGGGCCGCAGACCTTGCTGCTGCGCCGCCAGCTCGAGGCGATGCCCGACGGCGGGATCGTCGTACTGAGCGTTCCGTTGGCGCCCTATCGGTGCCCGCCGGGCCCGTACGAGCGCACCTGCCAGATCGCGTATCACCTGAAGACGCGCAAGCCGAAGAGCAAGCTGCTGGTCCTCGACGCCAATCCGCAGGTGACGTCCAAGGGGCCACTGTTCACCCGCGTATGGAAAGAGGATTACGCCGGCATCGTCGAATATCAGCCGAACATGGCGATCAACGAGGTCGACGTGAAAGGCCGGACGTTCATGTCGAACCTCGGTGATCGGATCAAGGGTGACGTGCTGAATCTCATCCCGCAGCAGCGTGCCGGGAACCTTGCGCGCGACGCGGGGCTGATCACCGCGAACGACCGCTGGTGCGAGGTGAACTGGATGTCGATGGAGTCGATCAAGGTTCCCGGTGTGCACGTGCTGGGTGACTCCACGCTGTCGGCGCCGGGCATGCCCAAGTCGGGCCACATGGCCAACCAGCACGGCAAGGCGGCCGCCGCGGCGATCGTCGAATTGATGAACGGCCGCATGCCCATCCCGCCGATGATGGCGAACACCTGCTACAGCTTCGTCGACGACAAGAGCGCGGTCCACGTGGCCAGTGTTCACCACTGGGACGCGGGCAAGAAGACCATGGTCACCGTGGCAGGCTCGGGCGGTGTCTCGGGTCAGGACCGCTCGCAGTGGTCGATCGAGGGGCAGTACGCATGGGGCTGGGCGCAAACGGTCTGGTCGGACATGCTGACCTGAACTGGGTGACATTCCGGGCGGCCTCGATCGGCCGCACGCAATCGAAGCGGCGGCGGTCTTCGCCGCCGCTTCGCTTCCAGCTCAGCGCCAAACTGGCGATCGCAGCAAGCAGTTCAGCGAGGCCGGCAAGCAGCGCGGCGGTTCACCGGTCGTCCCCGGTCGCCGCGGCGCGAAAGGCAATGGTCGCGGCCTGCCGTGGATGCAGTCCCCGTTTGTCGGCGTAGTAGCTGCGCAGCCGCTGCAGATCCGCCTCGGTGTTGCCGCTCATGTGCACGTAGTCGCGCACGCCGACCGACTTGCGGCCGTAGTCGATGAAGGCCAGACCGACCGGCGCCTGCGTCGCCAGTGCAAGGTGATAGAAGCCCGAGCGCAGGTGGTCCTGGAACCTGCGCGTGCCTTCCGGCGACAGCGCCAGCCAGAACCAAGGCTCGCTGCGCATCAGCTGCGCCAGTTGTTCGACCGCGCCGCAGGCATGGTGACGATCGACCGGACGACCGCCCCATAGGCGCATCAGGCGGCCGAGCGTGGCGCCGGTCAAGCCGCGGAACAGCGACTCCTTTCCCACAAAGCGCAGCGGCAGGCCAATCGCCCACTTGGCGAGCAGGCCGATCACGAAGTCCCAGTTCGAGGTGTGCGGATAGACGATGATGATGCCGCGCGGCCCCGGAGGCTCGACGTACTCGACGCGCCAGCCGAAGGCGCGCAGCGTGGCGCGCGCAATGCCCGCCAGCATCAAGGCCTGCCGGCAGGGTCCGGGGATTCCCGCCGCTTCAAAGCGTCCGCTCGACCGCGGCGATCGACAAGCCGCTGAACGGAACGTCAGTGCGCTGGATGCGCACGGCGGAGAACGCGCGGTTCATCTTCGGTGCCTGCAGGTACTCGAACTCGATCGCCGGGCCGCTCGCCTGCGATTCGTCCAGCACCGTGTTCACGGAGTCGAGGTGAAGCCGGCGGGTTTCGATGCGGACCAGTTCGCGTGCGGACAGCAGCGTGTCGCGCACGATTTCCAGTTGTCGATCCAGGCCTTCCGTTCCGGCACCGTACTGCGCCATGGCGGCGTTCATCTCATCGAGCCGCCGTTGAAGTTCGGCGCGGTCGGCAAGCGGGTCTGCAGCCTCGTCGCCGTCGCCGCCGAGGTCCTCAGCCAGCGCGCCTTCCTTCTGCTCCAGCATCCGCAGCCGAGCCTGCAACATTGCGCGGGCCACGTTCAGCTCCTTGCGGTTTTCGTCGACCTGCGCAAGCTGGCGCGTGGCCGCGAGCAGCAGTTCGTTGAACACGCGCACGCCGGTGGCGTGCCGCAGTTCATCAGCGCTGGCGGCGACGATGCGGATTCGGTGATCGCCGAAGCTGACCTGCGACCGCTCGACCTCGCGGCGCACTTCGCCGTCGACCAGCGCAGTGCCCAGCACCTTGCGGATCTCGAGACTCATGCCCAGCACCGCATAGACCTCGGCTCCGGCGCCCGCCGCGCGGAAGAACTTCTGCACTTCGCGCATGCGGCTGAGAACCTGGCCGAGGCTGTCGGCCGTCGCGAACGCCGCCCGCACAAGCGGGTCCGCAGCCCACGCTGACGGCGAGAGGTCGTGCACCTGCTGCAGGCGCTGCGCGGCGGCGCGCGAGAATTCGATCGCGGCGGCAACGCCAGGCGTCAGCCGTGCGCGCCAGTCTCGCGCAAACGCCAGTTTCGGTTCTACGACCTCGACCGTGCGGTCGAGCGCTTTGCCGAGCAGCGGGTCGGTTGCGACCGCCGGCTGCCGGCCGAAAAGCCGGTCGAACAGGCCCACGTCGAGACCCTATCTGGGTTCGGGCCGCGACGGCGGGGCCACCTGCGCACTGATCGTCTTGCCCCGAACGAAGACGCCATTGATGCGCGGTTGTAGCCGGCGCAAAACATCATCGTCGAGATCGGCGAAGGCGATCATGGCGCCGGGGCGCGAGCCGTCGCCGGGTACTCGAGTGATCTCGTCGCAGGGTGGAAACCCGTACTTCTCCAACCAGCCGGAAATCTCGTCGTCGGTGACATCGGCGGGCAGGTTGGCAAGCCAGAGAGTGGCCATAACGCATTTCCTCGAGAGTCGCCGGGTGCAGTCAGGCCATGATACTTACGCCACCGTCGACATTGCTCGTCTGCCCGTTCAGCCGGCGCGCGTACGGTGTCGACAGATAGGCGCAGGTGAAGCCGACATCCATGATGTCGACCAGTTCGCCGACAGGTGCCCGCGCGACGGCTTCTTTGAGCCGCCAGCAGCGCCATTCGCGGTCGGCGTAACAGCTCAGGCGGCGCGGATCGCGTCGCGAGTGTGGGTGGCGATCATCAGTTCTTCGTTGGTCGGCACCGCATAGGCCGCGACTCGCGATGCTGTGGTGGTGAGCAGCGGGCCACCGGCCTCGTTGGCTGCGGTGTCGCGCTCGATGCCGAGCCAGGCCGCATCGTCGAGCACGCGGGCGCGGATGACGGCCGAGTTCTCGCCGACGCCCGCCGTGAAGACCAGAGCGTCGACGCCGCCCAGTGCCGCAACCAGCGAGCCCAGTTCGCGCCGGATCCGGTAGCAGTACAGGTCGATGGCGAGCTTCGCGCGCGGCTCGGGGCTTTGGAGCAGCGCGCGCATGTCGCTTGAAATGCCGGAGACGCCGAACAGGCCGGACTCGCTGTAAAGCAGCCTTTCGATGGCACGCACGTCCATGCCGCGCTGATCCATCAGGTACAGCACGACTCCGGGGTCGAGGTTGCCCGTGCGTGTGCCCATCATCAGCCCGTCGACGGCCGTGAATCCCATCGTGCTCGCCACACTGAAGCCTTTATCCAGCGCACACATGCTGGCGCCGTTGCCGAGGTGCAGCACGATCGTGCGGCCGCCGGCGGCACGCGCCGAATATCGCGGCAGCACCGAGGCGATGTACTCGTAAGACAGGCCGTGAAAGCCGTACCGGCGCACCCCTTCCTCGAACATCGCGTAGGGCAGGCCGAACATCTGGACGAGATCCGCATTGCTGCGATGGAACGCTGTGTCGAAGCAGGCGACCTGCGGCAGATCGGGCGAGCGTTCGAGCAGGCGCCGGATCGGCGCCAGGTTGTGCGGCTGGTGCAGTGGCGCCAGCGGCACGTACTTGTCCAACGCTGCCAGAACCTTTGCATCGACGCGCACCGGCTTCGAATACTCCATGCCGCCGTGCACGACGCGATGACCCACGCCCGCCAGGGTCATCGAGCCTTGCTGCTGGCGCAGGAATCCAATCAGGTGGTCGAGAGCGCCGTCGTGGCCGAGCTTGGTGCCGCTATCCCAGTCCTGCTTGGCCAGCAACGTGCCATCCGCGCTCTTGGCGACGAAATGCGGCGCGGTGAACAGCCCTTCGATCTGGCCGCGCACCCGCAGGCGCAGCTCGGCGCCGGCGTCGACGAAGACCGAGAACTTGACGCTCGACGACCCGGCGTTGAGGACGGCAATCGCAGTGGGCATGGCAATCACCGCCCTTCGCTTAGGGTTTCGCTGGCGCGACGCGCCTTGCATGCGCGACGAGCGCCATCACGGCCGTGGAGGCCAGTCGCGACCGCACGTTGTCGG
>JAHEDN010000073.1 GCA_024641225.1 Burkholderiales bacterium
GAGCACGTAGCGCACCATCGACGCGCAGGCCAGGCGGCAGCGGTCGAGATCGGGCCGGCCGTCGGCCTCGACCGGATGCCCGTAGGCGCAGCGGTAGCACCCGAACGGCGCCACGTGCTCGGTGCCGGGCAGCAGCGGGCCGACAGCACCTGAGCGGAACAGCGATTCGCCGCCCACGCTCGATGAGCCGAGCCCGGCGCCGTGGAACGCGTCCCAGAAGCTCAGTGTCTTGAAGCGGCCGGTCGCGGCGCGGGCGAGCTTGATCGCGACCTCGACCGCGTCGCTGCCGCCGGTCGTGAATAGCACCTTGCCGGCTGCGCCGGTCAACGCCTTGAATCGTGCGCCGAGCGCCTCGGCCAGTTCCACCGCGGCCTCGCTGGCGTAGCGGCGCGGTGCGAAGCTCAGCTCGTCGAGCTGCTTCTTGATCGCGGCGATCACGTGCGGATGCGCGTAGCCGACGTGGTGCACGTTGTTGCCGTGGAAATCCATGTAGCGCCGGCCGGCCACGTCCTCGATCCAGATGCCCTCGGCCCTGCGGATCGCGTTCAGGCACGGCGTCGACACCGACTGGTGCAGGAACGCGGCGCTGTCGCGGTCGAGCAGGGCGCGTGTGGCAGGGTCGAGATGCTCTGCCTGCCAGCGCGTGCGGCGCGTCGACAGGTTGACGTCGCCTTCGGACTGGGTCGGGGCGGTGGTCACTGGGCGCGTCATTTTTCGGCGTCTGCCTGCAAGAGGGGCGGTCGGAATCCGGCGCCGAAGATGCCTAGCATCTCACAAGGCGAGGGTCTGACTTCGACCGCCTGCGATGGGTACAGGGTCTGCGCATTCGAGTAACTTAGCCGCCATGCCCGCCAACCTCTCTCCCGAATACAAGGCCGCCGAGGCCGGCTTCCGAGCCACGCGTGAGCCGCGCGAGCGGCTCGAGTGGCTGCGCGAGATGCTGCGCACGATCCCCAAGCACAAGGGCACCGAGCACCTGCAGGCCGACATCAAGGCGCGCATCAAGGACCTCGGCGAGCAGCTCGAGGGCGGCAAGAAGGGTGGCGGGCACGGCGGCCCGGCGCTGGTGATCCGGCCGGAGGGCGCGGCGCAGATCGCGCTGGTCGGACCGCCGAGCGCCGGCAAGTCGGCGCTGCACGCGCGGCTGACGGCGTCGGGCGCGCAGGCCGCGCCGTATCCGTTCACGACGCAGATTCCGCAGCCGGGAATGATGCCGCACGAGGACATCCATTTTCAGCTGATCGACCTGCCGCCGATTGCGCCCGAGCATCCGGTGCCATGGATCGGCAGCACGCTGCAGACCGCCGATGCGGCGCTGCTGGTGCTCGACCTGTCGGACCCGGCTGATCTTGAGCAACCACAGGCCGTGCGTTCGATCCTCGGCGTCCGGCGCGTGACGCTGCACGGACGCTGGCCGGCGGGTGACGATGCGGCCGGCGACGACGTAACCGGCGGCGACAGCGTTGCCGACGGTGATCCGTTCGCGGTCCGGCTGCCGACGCTACTGCTGGCGAACAAGGCTGATCTGGTCGCCGATGCAGAGGGCGAGATCCAGGCGCTGCGCGAGCTGTCGGGCGTGTCGTTCCCGGCGCTTGCGGTGTCCGCGGAAACAGGGCGCGGGCTTGGCGAACTCGCGCTGTGGCTGTTCCGGCACCTGGGCATCGTTCGCGTCTACACCAAGGTGCCGGGGCATGCGGTGGACCGGCAGCGGCCGTTCACGCTGCGCGCCGGCCAGACGGTCGGCGACGTGGCGCGGCTGGTGCATGGCGAGCTTGCGCACAAGCTGCGCTATGCACGTCTGTGGGGGCCGTCGGGGTTCGACGGGCAGCAAGTCGGACCCGAGCATCGCCTTGCCGACGGCGACGTGGTTGAATTGCACACCTGACATCAATAGGAGGAGACAGATGAGACGCGCGGCGTTGCGGCTGGTCGTGCTGATGGCCGTGCCGCTGGCGCACGCTGCCGACATCGAGGCCGGCCGAGCCAGGGCGGTCACCGTCTGCGCCGCCTGCCATGGCGCCACCGGCATCAGCGTCGCCGAATCGATTCCCAACCTGGCGGCGCAGCGCGCCGGCTACCTTGCGGCGCAGTTGCGGGCGCTGAAGGACGGCACGCGCAAGAACGCGATGATGAACGCCATCGCGGCGCAGCTTTCGGCGGCGGACATCGACAACCTGGCCGCATACTTTGCAGCGCAGCCCGGCGCGCAGGCGAGCGACAAGTCGGGCCTGCTGCCGAACATGAAGGCAACCCGGGTGCCGTTCCCGCAGGAATTCAGGAACACGTTTACCCGCTATCACACAATGAACTTCCCGGCGACGAAGCAGGTGCGCCAGTTTTACGCCAACAAGGCAGCGCTACAGGCAGCGAAGGCGGGCAAGCCGCTACCCGACGGTGCCATGGTGGTCGTCGAGGTTCACACCGCCCGGCTCGACCTTGACGACAAGCCCATCGTCGGCGCCGACGGCTTCTTCGTCCCCGAGCATCTGCTGGCCTACAGCACCATGGGGCGCGCTGCCGGCTGGGGCGCCGATATCCCGGACATGCTGCGCAACGAGAACTGGAACTACGCCGTCTTCACGCCCGAAGGCAAGCCGCGCACGATCAACCAGGCCGAGTGCCTGGCCTGCCACAAGCCGCTCGACAAGGCGAGCTTCGTCTTCACGCTGAAGGAACTTGCCGGGGCGAAGTAGGGCGGTGCGAGGGGCGGCCTCCCGCGGCGGGCAGCGGATCGGATGCGGCGGTACGGTCGATGTGAGCCGCCCGCGTCGAGTGCTAGCGTGAACGCACCATCCACCGCGCGTTCCCCATGCGGCAGTACATCCGTCATCCGGCCGACATTCCGATCGAGCTGGTTCCCGCCGAAGATGCCGGTGCGCGTTCGCGGCTGCTCGACGCCGGCATCGGCGGACTGGCCCTGCGCTCCCGCCGTGCGTTCGCGCCGGCGCGCGTGGTGACGGTGCGCATTGCCTGGGTCCAGCCGCCGTTTTCGGCAACGGCGCGGGTCGCCTGGTGCCGATCGTGCAAAGGCGGATACGAACTGGGGCTCGCCTTCATCGACTCCGACGACGCCTTCCGCGCCCGCATGGTCGAGCAGGTCTGTCATATCGAGCACTACCGGCGGCGGCAACTGCGGACCGGAGGTCGGGAGATGACGGCCGACGAGGCAGCGCGCGAATGGATCGAATGCAGGGCGGCGAGGTTTCCCGCGGCCTGGACAGGATCCTGAGCGGGCGCATCGGCGCAATCCGGCACGGCCTCGTTGCCTACTCCGCAAGCGGCCGGCCGCGCTTGTCCTCGGGCCGGTAGGCTACGATCCACGTCGACTGCAGGAGCCTGTTTCGATGCACTTCGTATGCCTCGATCTCGAAGGTGTGCTCGTCCCCGAGATCTGGATCGCCTTTGCCGAACGCACCGGGATCGCCGAGTTCCGCCGCACCACGCGCGATGAGCCCGACTACGGCAAGCTGATGCGCTGGCGCCTTTCTCTGCTGCGCCAGCATCGCCTGAAGCTTGCCGATATACGGGGCGTCGTCGCTGGTATGGGGCCGCTTGCCGGTGCCAAGGAATTCCTCGACGGGCTGCGCAGTTCCTACCAGGTGGTGATCCTCTCGGACACGTTCTACGAGTTCGCCGACCCGCTGATGGCCCAGCTCGGCCGGCCGACGCTGATGTGCAACCGGCTGATCGTCGACGACGAGGGGTTCCTCGCCGACTACCGCCTGCGGCAGAGCGAACAAAAGCGGCAGGCGGTGCTGGCGCTGAAGAGGCTCAACTTCCGCGTCATCGCGGCCGGCGATTCGTACAACGACACCGGCATGCTCGCCGCCGCCGACGCCGGCTTCTTCATCCATCCGCCGCCGGCCATCGCGGAACAGTTCCCGCAGTTCGCCGTGCACGACGATTTCGCCGGGCTGAGGCGCTCGATCGACGCGGCCGCGGGGCGCTGGAACTGAGGAGCCCGGCCGGGACAGGCCGGGCGATCGTGCCGGCGAACTCCTCGGCGGCTCGGCGGCGCAGGTTATTCGGCAGCGATCGCCTTCATAATCCGCGGCGATGTCCGAGATCGTTCTCGAAAACGTTTCGAAGCGCTACGGCGCGGTGCGCGCGGCCGATGGCGTGACCCTGCGTGCCGAAGCGGGCAAGTTCCTGGTGCTGCTCGGCCCGTCGGGCTGCGGCAAGTCGACCGCGCTGCGGCTGATCGCCGGGCTGGAGGAGCCCAGCGAGGGCAGGATCCTCATCGACGGGCGCGACGTCACGCGGCTGAACCCCGACAAGCGCCGCATCTCGATGGTGTTCCAGTCCTACGCGCTGTTCCCGCACCTGTCGGTGGCCGAGAACATCGTCTTCGGGCTGAAGGTGCGGCGCATGCCGGCGGCCGAGCGGGCCGAGCGGCTGGCGAAAGTCGCCGCGCTGGTGGGACTGTCGGAGCAATTGGCACGCAAGCCGTCGCAGCTGTCGGGCGGCCAGCGCCAGCGCGTGGCGCTGGCGCGGGCGATCGTCGCCGAGAACAAGATCTGCCTGATGGACGAGCCGCTCTCGAACCTCGACGCGCAGCTGCGGCACGGCATGCGGGTGGAAATTCGCGCCCTGCAGCAGCGGCTCGGCATGACGGTCGTCTACGTGACGCACGACCAGGTCGAGGCGATGAGCATGGCCGACCGCGTGATCCTGATGCGCGAGGGGCGCGTCGAGCAGGAGGGCTCGCCGGAGGAACTGTACGCGCGGCCGGCCAGTCTGTTCGCGGCGCGTTTCATCGGTACGCCGGCGATGAACCTGGTCACGCTGGACGACGGCCCGCAGGGCGCGGTGATCCGCGGCGCGACCGAGACGGTGCTGCGCGGCGCGGGCCGTGGCTTGACGCTCGGCATCCGCCCCGAGCACATCGCGCTGGTCGACTCCGGTGGCGTGGCCGCCGAGGTGACCAGCGCCGAGTACCACGGCGCCGACACGATCCTGACCACGCGCGTCGGGCAGGAGTCGCTGCTGCTGCGCGCGCCCGGCCAGCGGAAGCTCGCCACCGGGGCCGCAGTGCGGCTCGGCTGGGAGCCGGAATCGCTGCATGTTTTCGACGCGGACAGCGGCAGGCGGGTTGACCAAGGTCATGCGAAGCTGCGCACGGCGCAAGTGGCTTGAATACATTGCGACTTGCCCGATCGCGTTGAAGGGGACTTGTTGGACCGCCGCTCTGGCCCCAGAGTCGGCGTTTGTCGAGACGAGAAGGCGAAACAAAGGAGGAAGACCATGAAATGGTTGTCTGCTTTGCTGCTGACCGGGCTCATCGCGGCGGCTGCTCCAGCGCGTGCCGCGACCGAGCTCACGTTCTATTACCCGATCGCCGTCGGCGGGCCGCTGACCAAGGTGATCGACGGCTACGCGCGCGAGTTCGAGAAGGCGCACCCGGACATCAAGGTCAACCCGATCTACGCCGGCAACTACGACGACGCGCGCATCAAGGCGCTCGCCGCGCTGAAGGCCGGCCAGCCGGCGCAGATCTCGGTGCTGTTCTCGATCGACATCTACGAGCTGCTCGAGCAGGACGCGATCATCGCCTGGGACGACGTCGCCACCACGGCCGACGACAAGGCCTGGCTGAAGGCGTTCTACCCGGCGCTGATGTCCAACGGCACCTACAAGGGCAAGGTCTACGGCATCCCGTACCAGCGCTCGACCATCGTGCTGTACTGGAACAAGGAGGCGTTCAAGGAAGCCGGGCTCGACCCGGACAAGCCGCCCGCCAACTGGACCGAGATGCAGCAGATGGCCGGCAAGCTGGTGAAGAAGGACGCCGGCGGCAACGTCACCCGCTGGGGCGTGATGGTGCCGTCGACCGGCTACCCGTACTGGATGTTTCAGGCCTTCGCGCGGCAGAACGGCCAGGATCTGATGAACCGGGACGGCAACGCCACCAACTACGCGCACCCGGACGTGGTCGCGGCGCTGCAGTACTGGCGCGACCTTGGCGCCAAGTACACGGTCATGCCCGAGGGCACGGTCGAGTGGGGCACGCTGCGCCAGGCCTTCCTCGAAGGCAAGACGGCGATGATGTGGCACACCACCGGGAATCTCACCGCGGTGAAGGAAAACGCCAAGTTCCCGTTCGGCGTGGCGATGCTGCCGGCCTCGAAGCAGCGCGGCTCGCCCACCGGCGGCGGCAACTTCTACATCTTCAAGAAGACGACGCCGGCCGAGCGCAAGGCGGCGCTGACCTTCGTCAAGTGGATGACCGCCCCCGAGCGCGCTGCCGACTGGAGCATGGCCACCGGCTACGTCGCCACGCGGCCCGACGCCTACGCCACGCCGAAGCTGAAGGAGTACGCGGCGAGCTTCCCGCCGGCGGTGGTGGCGCGCGACCAGTTCGAGTTCTCCACGCCCGAGCTGTCGACGTTCCAGACCGGCCGTGTGCGCAAGCTGCTCGACGACGCGATCCAGGCCACGCTCACCGGCCAGAAGGCGCCGGCTGAGGCGCTGAAGGCGGCGCAGGACGAGGCGGACAGGCTGCTCAAGCCGTATCGATGAAGCATGTTTACGGCTGGCTGCTGCTCACGCCAGCCGCGATCCTGCTGATCGCGTTCACCCACTATCCGGCGGGCGCGACACTCTTCGACAGCTTCTTCTCCACCGGGACGGTCGTACGGCCGTCCCGTTTCGTGGGCTTAGGCAATTACGCCTCGCTCGCCGACGATCCGATCTTCTGGCAGGTGCTGCGCAACAACCTGTGGTTCGCGCTCGGCACCATTCCCACCGCCATCGCCATCGCGCTGGTGATGGCGCTGTGGGTCAACGCCAAGCTGCCGGCGCGCGGCCTGGTGCGGATGGCGTACTTCACGCCGACGGTGCTGCCGATGATCGCCGTGGCCAATATCTGGCTCTTCTTCTACACGCCGCAGATCGGCCTGATCGACCAGTTCCGCGCGCTCTTTGGCGCGCCAAGCCACAACTGGCTCGGCGATCCGAACACGGTGCTCGGCGCGACGATGGTGATGGTCGTGTGGAAGGAGGCGGGCTTCTTCATGATCTTCTACCTCGCGGCGCTGCAGTCGCTGCCGCCGGAACTCGAGGAGGCCGGGCGGATCGAGGGCGCCTCGCGCTGGTACTTCTTCTGGCGGGTGACTTTCCCGCTGCTGATGCCGACCACGCTGTTCGTGCTGGTCAACGCCACGATCAACTCGTTCAAGCTGGTCGACCACCTGTTCATCCTGACCAAGGGCGGGCCGGACAACGCCTCGAGCCTGCTGCTGTATTACATCTATCAGGTGGCGTTCAGCTTCTTCGAGACGACCTACGCGGCGACCTTGACAGTCGTGCTGCTGGCGCTGCTTGCCGGGCTGGCGCTGCTGCAGTTCCTGCTGATCGAGCGACGGGTGCACTACCGATGAGGATCGGAGGCCACCGCGTGCCCGTGCTGGAAACAGGCGCCGCCTGGCTGCTGGCGGCACTGTGGCTGTCGCCGCTGCTTTATGCGTTCTGGGCCGCGTTCCACCCGCCGGAGTTCGCCGTCCACTTCAATCCGTTGGCGCCGCTCACGCTGGGGAACTTCGCCAAGGCATGGACCTACGCGCCGTTTCCGCGCCACTTGCTGAACACCGTGATCCTGGTGACGATGATCCTGTCGGCGCAGTTCGTGCTGTGCACGCTGGCCGGCTACGCCTTCGCGCGCTTCGAGTTCGCCGGTCGCGACATCGCCTTCGGCCTGGTGCTGGTGCAGCTGATGATCATGCCGGAGGTGCTGATCGTCGAGAACTACCGGATCATGAGCCATCTCGGTCTCGTCGATACGATCCTCGGCATCGGCCTGCCGTACATGGCCAGCGCCTTCGGCATCTTCCTGCTGCGGCAGACCTTCAAGACCGTGCCGCGCGAACTCGAGGACGCGGCACGTGTGGAGGGGTGCAATTTCCTCGGCGTGCTGTGGCGCGTCTACGTGCCGCTGGCGCGGCCGACCTATCTCGCCTACGGCCTGGTGTCGGTCAGCTACCACTGGAACAATTTTCTCTGGCCGCTGGTGATCACCAATTCGATCGAGACGCGCCCGTTGACGGTGGGGCTGGCGATCTTCGGCGCGCCCGAGTCGGGCGTCGACTGGGCGGTGATCAGCGCCGGCACGCTGATGGCCGTCGCGCCGTTGCTGGTGGCGTTCCTGCTGTTCCAGCGGCAGTTCATCCAGTCGTTCATGCAGGCCGGCATCAAGTAGAGAGAGGACGATGACGGCGATCCTGACCTGGAACATCCAGTGCGGCCTCGGCTGCGACGCCGTGGTCGACCTGGCGCGCATCGCCCGCTTGGCCGGCGCGATGGGCGAGGCCGATGTGATCTGTTTTCAGGAGGTCGCGCGCAACGACCCGGCCTACGGCGGCGGCGCCGATCAGGTCGCTGAACTGCAGAAGCTTTTTCCTGAATATGAAGCGTTCTTCGGTGCCGGACTGGACCGGCAGGGTGAGCGCAAAGCGCGGCGCCAGTTCGGCAACCTGATCCTGTCGCGGCTGCCGGTGCTGCAGGCGTTCTGCCACCTGCTGCCGCATCCAGCGGCGGCCGGCATCAAGCATATGCAGCGGCAGGCGATCGAGGTCGTCGTCGACACAAGCGCCGGACCGCTGCGCGTGATGACGACGCATCTGGAGTACTACTCCACCGCGCACCGCGCGGAGCAGATCGAGCGCCTGCGCGCGCTGCAGGCCGAGGTCGCGGACAACGATGCGCAACCGGCCAAGGCCGCCAAGAGTCCGTACGACCCGGTGCCGCGTCCGGCGTCGCTGGTGCTGTGCGGCGACATGAACGTGCAGCCGGACGAAGACGAATACCGGCAGTTGTTTGCGCCGCCGCTGCTCGATGCGTGGCGTGTGGCGCGCGGCAGCGAGCCGCATCCGCCGAGCACCGGCCTGTTCGACCGCAAGCAGTGGGCGATGGGCGGCCATTGCCGCGACTACTTTGCGGTGACGGCGGATGTCGCAGCGCGCATCGCGGCAGTCGAGATGGATGCGGAGACCGACGCATCCGATCACCAGCCGCTGCGGCTGGTGCTGCGCGACTGAGGATTGGTCGCGCGACCGATGCGCCTGCCCTCCGATGTTTGACTGCTTCAGGTCGTGAAGACAGTACGTGCGATCGGCCACTTCCTGTCGCCCGCGCGTTCTTGAGCCGACGCTGGCTACGACCGGGGTCAAGGCTGAGGAGACATAGCCTGGAGGCACGTGCGCCGTACCGGACTCCTCAAAGCAGACGTTCGGAAACCAGCGGTGCCGACCACTGCGAAGCGCGAGTCCAGTGTCAGCTTGTCCCTGTCGCGAACAGGCGCAATCGACCCTGAGCCGACCTCTCGCCCCTCGACGACCGGTCGTTCCCCAGAACTCGCCGTGCCGAG
>JAHEDN010000432.1 GCA_024641225.1 Burkholderiales bacterium
ATTGCAAGTTTCGCGGCGCTCGTCGGCAGCGTGCTGCTGTTCGAGTTGCGGGTTTTCGGCGTGGCTCGCGCGGTCGGGGTGGTGCCGCTGGCGCGGCTGGCGCTGCGCACGGCCCTCATCGCCTTTGCCTGTGCGGCGACGTCGGGCGCGCTGCTTTTCATCCCGTCGGCCACCGAATTGGCCGCCCATCCCGCATTCCAGGTCAAGCTGCTGCTGATCTTGCTCGCCGGGCTCAATGCAGCCGTCTTTCATCTGCGCGGTGGCGTGCGCGGGCACGATGCGGTGGCGCGGCTGCAGGCGATGGCCTCGCTGGTGCTGCTGCTGGCGGTGCTCGCCGCCGGCCGCCTGATCGCCTACCTCTGATCCGGCTGCCCGTCGGCACCGACAACGCTCCGGCCGAACGTTGTCGCGGCTTCGTTCACCGCGCACGTCACGGGTGCTCGAGCTCCGACAGGGGTCGGCCGGCTGCCGCGGGTCGGGCACGTGATTGCCGGCATCAGGGCGCACGGACCGAGGTTTTCGCCGGCGGAGGGCTCAGTGGATATGAATTACGGCTTGCTGCCGTTTCTGCTGCTGTGCAGGTGCGTCCAGTCCACTCCTCGCCGCTCGGCCATCGATTGGCCCAGTGCGTCAAGGTCCTCGCCGGCAAGGCAGCGCTGGAGCGCCGTGGCGACGATCGTGTCCTCGATCTCGCAGTGCTCGCGATATGTGCTGGCAAACCGTTGCACGAGACCACGATCGAGCAGCACCGGCTGGCCGGCTTCGATGGTGAGGAGCGTTGTGCGTACTTCCTGCCATAGCTTGCTTAGTTCGACGTGGTCGTTTTGCAGCCTGTCCAGCGCTGCCGTGACCTTCGCTTCATCGGCCGGGGCCTTCTGCGGCAGAAGCCGGCGCAACAGCGGGAACAGGTCGATTTCCTCGTCCTCGTGGTGGCGCGGGGCGGCTTCGTCGAAGTAGCGGCGGATCGAAGTGGCAGTCACCTGGGCCGCGTCGTCCGCGCCCTTGTCCTGCATGTGTTCGTGCAACCGCTCGAGCAGGCTGGCCATTCGCCGCACGCGGTCGTGGCAGGCCAGCCAGAGCTCGAGCGGCTGGTCGAAGCCAGCCGCGGGAGTGCGGAAATCGATCAGGGCCACGTGTCCTCCCGCAGCGCGGCATCGGCCACGGTCGTCAATCAGCGAGCGCGCAGTTTGCAGGCCGCGTACCGAGCATGAGCAATACCGATCCTGGTATGCGTTGATCTGGATCAAGCAGTTCCCGCCGAGGGCGCGACGTTCAGCCCGTGCGCAGCAACCACAGCGGATCGCGCTGCAGCGCGGTGCCGACGATGTAGCCGAACATCATCACCGCGGCGAGCAGCGCGGCGACGCGAATTCGCTTCGTCCGCCCGCGGCGCAGGGCGATGGCGCCAAGCACGATGTAGGCGAGGAGCCCGGCGATCTTGGCCGCCAGCCAGGGATGGGCGATCGGCGACAGCCGGGCGAGCATTGCCATCGCGATCGCCGCGGCCAGCAGTACGGTGTCGATGACGTGCGGTGCGATGCGCACCCAACGTGCCTGCAGAAGCGGCGAGTCGGCGAGCATCAGGGCGCCGCGGGCGAGAAAGCCCGCGCCGCTGGCGAACACACAGGCCAAGTGAAGCGCCTTCAGCGCTTCGTACATGAGACGCGCAGTCGCTGGCGTGCCATCGCCCGTGTCGTGCCACCGACCGATCCAGCGGCGTTCTCAGGCCGTGGCCAGCACCAGTGCCTGGTTCGCGCCAGCCTTCGCCGCGTCGTCGGTCTCGCCGAGCAGGAAGTTGATCAGTTCCCGCACCGGGCGGACCTGACTGCCGAAGGGCAGCTTGCCGTCGCCGCGAAAGAACAGTCCACTCATCACGTCGCCGCGCAGTGCGGCCGCCAGCTGGTGATCGATGCAGAACTGACCGATCTTGGCGATGCCGTCGCGCAGCCCGCACTGGGCCAGGCAGTCGAAGATCATCGTGCAGCGCTTCGGACCGCGCGCCGCCGCTTTGGCCTGCAGCTTCGGCGCCAGCCGCAGGTAGTTCGCCAGCCAGGGCGTCAGCACGGCACGCGCCGGCAGGCCGGCCACGCTGATGAATTCGACGATGTCTTCCGGCTTCGCCTCCGCCAGCACGCGCTTGAACTCGGAGTGCGCGTCACATTCCTCCGTCACCGCGAATGCCGTGCCGACCTGCACCGCCGAGGCGCCGAGCGAAATCAGCTGGCGCACCCGCTGCGGCGTGTTGATGCCGCCGGCAGGGATGAGTGGCACCTTGTCCTCGGCGCCGATCGAGCGCAGCAATTCGCGCGCTTCCGGGAGCACCTGCTCGAACTCGAAGCGTGGATCGCCGAGGTCCTCGATTCGCGCCGCGCCGAGGTGGCCGCCGGCATGCCTCGGATGCTCGATGACGATCGCATCAGGCAATCTGCCTTTGCGTTCCCACTTCTTCAGGATCAGCGCAATGCCGCGCGCGTCGGACAGGATCGGCACCAGCGCCACGCGCGGGTGATCGACCGTGAGTTCGGGCAGATCGAGAGGCAGGCCGGCACCGACGACGATGGCGTCGATGCCGCTCGCGCAGGCCTGGCGAACGTATGCCGCGTATTCGGCGACTGCGCGCATCACGTTGACCGCCAGC
>JAHEDN010000074.1:0-6064 GCA_024641225.1 Burkholderiales bacterium
GGATATCCACGCGGACGCGTGTCGCTAGCCGAGGCATCCAGCGAACTGTCACAGGGCCAGGAATGAAAAGGGGTCAGCTCTCGCCAACGCCTTGATAACACTGGCGCGCCCGGCAGGATGCGAACCCACGACCCCCTGGTTCGCAGGCCGATTTCGAGTATGTTTTGTCAATTAAATCAGCAACTTAAACCATTTCCTGGGACACCAACCTGCGATCGGGTGGGGTACTGGATGGTCGGGCTGGAAGCGGCGTGCGGGTGCCTGCTCGCGGCGGTGCTGGTGGATCGCCTGCCGGTTGCCGGGAAACCCGGATGCCCCGATTCGGCGCCAGTCCGGCCCACGCCGGCATGATGGCGAACGTGTGGCGCCGCATCGGGGCGAGGATCAGCGCGCGGGCGCGATATCGGGCAGGTAGCTCGCCGCGAGTTGTTCGAACGCGGCGGCAGAGCCGTCTGCATCGAAGCCGGCGCCGAGTTCCTCGCGCAGAATACGCGCGACCGGGCGGGCGAGTGCCAGCGCGGCGCGCGCATCGAGGAACAGAAGCCGGCTGCGCCGGGCCAGCACGTCCTCGACCGAGCGCGCATATTCGGCGCGTACCGCAAAGCGCACCATCGCCTCGCTCAGACCGGGTGCGAGTTCCAGATCGGCGCCTGGCAGCGCGGAAACCGCCGCAGCCTCGGTGCCGTAGAGATGCAGGCCCGGCATCGCGCTGACCGGCGTTGCGTACTGCTCGCGACCGGGCGCGCCGATCAGCGGCAGGGTCTCGGTGACGCCTCGTGCCCGTCGATCCAGCAGTCCAGCGTGGGCGCATTCGTCGAGCACGTCCTCGGCCATCGCCCGGTAGGTGGTCCATTTGCCGCCGGTCACGGTCACCAGGCCCGAGTCGGCGACCAGCACCGTGTGCTCGCGCGAGACCCGCTTGGTGTCGACGTTCCCGCTTCGGGTAGGCTTGACCAGCGGGCGCAGACCGACCCAGATCGACCGCACGTCCGCCAGCTTCGGCGCGCGCTGCAGGTACCGGGCGCTCTCACGCAGGATGAACTCGACCTCTCCGGCGAGCGGGCGCGGCTCGATCGCAAGATCTTCGCGCGCGGTGTCGGTGGTGCCGAGGATCGTGCTCCCCATCCACGGCACGACGAACAGCACACGGCCATCGGTGGTGCCGGGCACCAGGATCGCCCGATCGGTCGGCTGAAAGCTGCGATCGACCACCAGGTGCACGCCCTGGCTGGGCGCGACCATCGGCGCCTCGTCGGGATCGTCGAGCCTGCGCACCGCGTCGACCCAGACCCCGGTCGCGTTGATCACGCAGTTGGCGCGGATCTCGTAGTGCCGGTCGGTCTCGGTGTCGGTCGCAACCACGCCGGCGACCTTGCCGTTCTCGCGAAGCAGCGCACTCGCGCGGCAGTGGTTCAGCACGCAGGCGCCTTGCGCGATCGCAGTGCGCGCGAGCGCGAGCGCCAGCCGCGCGTCGTCGAACTGGCCGTCCCAGTATTCGACCGCGCCGGCAAGCTTCTCGGTGCGCACGCCGGGCACCTCTTCGATCGTCTGGGCGCGGTTCAGAAAACGCGTGGGGCCGAGGCCGGCACGCCCGGCCAGCATGTCGTAGAGAACCAGCCCGGCACCGTAGAACCACTTGTCGAAGCAGCGTCCGCGCGCGCCGTAGACCGGCATCACGAACTGCAGCGGCCGGGCGAGGTGCGGCGCATTGGCAAGCAGCGTTCGCCGTTCGGCCAGCGCTTCGCGCACCAGCGCCAGGTCGCCCTGCGCCAGATAGCGCACTCCGCCATGGACCAGCTTGGTCGCACGCGACGAGGTGCCCTTGGCGAAATCCTCGGCTTCGATCAGCGCGACCCGGTGTCCGCGCACGGCGGCGTCGAGTGCGACCCCGAGACCGGTAGCTCCGCCGCCGACGATCGCGATGTCCCACCGAGCGCCTTCGGCCAGCTTCGCCAGCATCTGTTCCCGCGAGGCCAGCACGACCGAACCCGATGCGGGAGTTTCGGCAGCGCGGACAGGGAAGTCGGCCGAGTTTGAGTGTGTATCGGCTGCAGGACGGGCCATGGACGATTAGTGGGCTGGCTGGCCGCCCGGCTTTCGTCGCCCGCGCCAGCTCCAGTAAGCAGAGATTCGAAGAATAACGAAGATTTACGAAAAGCGGAATGGAAGCGGTGCCGCCGCCGTTCCGATCAATGCCGGGCTCAGTCCGGTCCGCAGATCTCGAGCTGCGCGTCGGCTTCCGCCAGGATCCGCCCGATCGCAGCTGGCGGCTGTTCGTCGGTGACGAATACGTTGACCTCGGACAGATGACCGATGCGCACCGGTGCCGAGCGGGCGTACTTCATGCTGTCGGCGACCAGGATCGTCTGTCGCGCGCCTTCGATGATCGCCCGCGCGACCTTGACCTCGCGGTAGTCGTAGTCGAGGAGCGCGCCGTCGGCGTCGATGGCGGAGGTGCCGATCACGGCGTAGTCGACCCGGAACTGCCGGATGAAATCGACTGCCGCCTCGCCGACCACGCCGCCGTCGCTGTGCCGGACGACACCGCCTGCGATGATGACTTCGATCTGCGTGTAGCCGCGCAGGATGTTCGCGACATTGATGCTGTTGGTGATGACCATCAGGCCGTTGCGCTCCCGCAGCGCCATGGCGACCTGTTCCGTCGTGGTGCCGATGTTCACCAGCAGCGAGGACCCGTCGGGGATCAGCGCCGCGCAGCGCTTGCCGATCCGGCGCTTGGCGTCGGTGGCCAGTTGGCGGCGCGCGTCGTGCGCAAGGTTGGCGATGCCCGATGGCGCCATGGCGCCGCCGTGGAACCGCTGCAGCACCCCGATGTCGCACAGCTCGTTCAGGTCCTTGCGGATCGTCTGCGGCGTCACGTTGAAGCGCGTGGCCAGGTCGTCGACCTCGACCTGCCCGATCTCGCGGGCGAGCTTCAGGATCGCGTTCTGTCGCGGGGCTAGTGCATGCATCGTTCGGATCGGTGTCGGCGTGTGGTGCGCTCCGCGCCGTGCCGGCGGTCACGTGGATCGAATCATGCCCTGTTACTGCATCGGCCCGCGTCGCCGGCGGGCCGCCGTTGTGTCCGCGATCGTCTCGGAATCTGCGGGGCCGATCGCCGCTTATAGCAGATCGAGGTGCGAATTGACATTCGTTTTGTTTCGAGTTTAGGATCGTCCTGAGCTTGTCCTCGGACCCAACTGGGCGGGCCGCAAAAAAATGGGGAGGAAACGATGAAGAAGCGCGTGCTCACGGCCACGGCATTGGCGGTCGCCTCGTTGTTCACGGGGCCGGCCTTCGGTGGCATGGACGAGGCGAAGAAGTGGATCGACAAGGAATTCCAGCCTTCGACACTGTCGAAAGAACAGCAGTTGAAGGAACTCGAGTGGTTCATCAACGCGGCCAAGCCGTTCAAGGGCATGGAGATCAACGTGCTGTCGGAGACCATTCCGACGCACGAGTACGAGTCCAAGACACTGGCGAAGGCGTTCGAAGAGATCACCGGCATCAAGGTCAACCACCAGTTGCTCGGTGAAGGCGAGGTCGTGCAGGCGGTGCAGACCCAGATGCAGACCAACCGCAACCTGTACGACGGCTACATCAACGATTCGGACCTGATCGGCACGCATTCCCGGCTGCAGCTGGCGATCAACCTGAGTGACTGGATGGCCGGCGAAGGCAAGGACGTTACGCTGCCCACGCTCGACGTCAAGGACTTCATGGGCATCTCGTTCACGACCGGTCCTGACGGCAAGATCTATCAGCTTCCCGATCAGCAGTTTGCGAACCTGTACTGGTTCCGCAAGGACTGGTTCGACCGCAAGGACCTGAAGGACAAGTTCAAGGCCAAATACGGCTACGAGCTCGGTGTTCCGGTGAACTGGTCCGCCTACGAGGACATCGCCGAATTCTTCTCCAACGACGTGAAGAACATCGACGGGGTTCGGATCTACGGCCACATGGACTACGGCAAGCGCGCCCCCGACCTCGGCTGGCGCATGACCGACGCGTGGTTGTCGATGGCCGGCGCGAGCTCGAAGGGCCTGCCCAACGGCAGGCCGATCGACGAGTGGGGCATCCGCATGGAAGCGGGTTCCTGCAACCCGGCCGGCGCCTCGGTGACCCGTGGCGGCGAGACCAACGGCCCCGCCTCGGTCTATGCGATCCGCAAGTGGGACGAGTGGCTGCGCAAGTACGCGCCGCCCGGAGCCGCCGACTACGACTTCTACCAATCGCTTCCCGCGCTCTCGCAGGGCAACGTGGCCCAGCAGATCTTCTGGTACACCGCGTTCACCGCCTCGATGGTCGCTCCCAAGAGCGAAGGCAACAACACGGTCGATGCCAAGGGCATGCCTCTTTGGCGGATGGCGCCGTCGCCTCACGGTCCGTACTGGGAAGAAGGCCAGAAACTCGGCTACCAGGACGCGGGCTCGTGGACACTGTTCAAGTCGACCCCGGTCGATCGCCGCAAGGCCGCCTGGCTGTACGCGCAGTTCGTCGTGTCCAAGACCGTCGATGTCAAGAAGAGCCACGTCGGTCTGACCTTCATCCGCGACAGTACCGTGCGTCACACGAGCTTCACAGAGCGGGCGCCGAAGCTGGGCGGGCTGGTCGAGTTCTATCGTTCGCCCGACCGGGTCAACTGGACCCCGACCGGCGTCAACGTGCCCGACTACCCCAAGCTCGCGCAGCTCTGGTGGCAGAACATCGGTGACGTGAACTCGGGTGCGTTCACGCCACAGCAGGCGATGGACCGTCTGGCCGGCGAGATGGACCAGGTCATGGCGCGGATGCAGGACGCCGACGAGAAGGCCAAGGTCTATGGCGGTTGCGGCCCGCGTTTGAACAAGGAGAAGAAGGCCGAGGAATGGCTGGGCAAGGGCGGCGCGAAAGCGAAACTCGCGAACGAGAAGCCCAAGGGCCAGACCGTCAGCTACGATGAGCTGATCAAGCGCTGGACCACAAAGCAGTAGTTCCGCGCGTCGCCGGGGGCGTTGTGGTCCCCGGCAACCCCGGGCGGCGGCCGGCCCCCGGCACCCGGGGACCCCACCCCGGGTTTTTTTTGTGCGGCCGCGCCGGAGCCGATGCGCCCGGCGATGCCTTACCGGCGAGTACGCCACCATCGGATCCGCAAACGTGTCGCTCGTCCTGAATCGAATCACCAAGCGTGTCGGCGGCGACACCCACATCCACGAAACCAGCGTCGCGCTGGCATCCAGCGGCTTCAATGTGCTGCTGGGCACGACCCTGTCCGGCAAGACCACGCTGATGCAGCTGATGGCCGGGCTCGAGCGGCCGAGTTCGGGTCGGATCGAGTACGACGGTCGCGACGTCACTGGCGTGCCGGTGCAGCGTCGCAATGTCTCGATGGTCTATCAGCAGTTCATCAACTACCCGAACATGAGCGTGTTCGAGAACATCGCCTCGCCGCTGCGCGTCGCGAAGCTGCCGGCGCAAGAGGTCCGCAAGCGGGTCGGCGCGATGGCCGAGCTGATGCAGATTTCGGAGATGCTCGATCGCAAGCCCTCGGAGCTCTCGGGCGGCCAGCAGCAGCGCACCGCGATGGCCCGCGCGCTGGTCAAGGATGCCGAGCTGGTGCTCCTCGACGAGCCGCTGGCCAACCTCGACTACAAGCTGCGCGAAGGGCTGCGCGACGAACTGCCGCGGCTGTTCGCCGACCGGCACTGCACGGTCGTCTATGCGACCACCGAACCCACCGAGGCGCTGCTGCTCGGCGGCAGCGTCGCCACGCTGCACGAAGGCCGGATCACTCAGTTCGGGCCGACCGCCGCTGTCTATCGCAGCCCGGCAGACCTGCGCACCGCGCAGGTGTTCTCGGAGCCGCCGATCAATACCGCGCCGGTGGTGAAGACTGACGGCCGGATCCGGCTCGGCGAGCGGCTGAGCTGGCCGGTCGACGCGGCCAGCGCCGCGCTGCCAGACGGTCGCTATATCGCCGCGCTGCGCCCGCACCATGTGCGCCCGGCCGAGATTGCCGACGGGGGCGTCGCGGTCGAGGGCCGGGTGCTGATCACCGAGATCAGCGGCTCGGAAAGCGTCGCGC
>JAHEDN010000074.1:6074-9267 GCA_024641225.1 Burkholderiales bacterium
AGGGCCGCACCTGGGTCTCGCAGTCGCATGGCATCCACGGGTTCAGAGTCGGCGCGACGGCCGCGTTCCGGCTCGGTGTCGATCACTGCCTGTACTTCGACGAATCGGGCGCTCGGGCCGTAGCCTCCTGAGCTCAGCCAGCGCCGAGCCGATACCATGTCCCGAATTCACCTGAGCAAGCTCAGACACAGCTACCGTTCCCACCCGAGCAGCGATGCCGACTTCGCGCTCAAGCGCCTGGATCTCGAATGGCGCGAAGGCGGCGCCTACGCGTTGCTCGGTCCGTCCGGTTGCGGCAAGACCACGCTGCTGAACATCATCTCGGGGCTGCTGCGCCCCAGCGAAGGCCGGGTGCTGTTCGGCGACAAGGATGTCACCGACTCGCCGCCCGACGAGCGCAACATCGCGCAGGTGTTCCAGTTCCCGGTGGTCTACGACACGATGAGCGTCTACGACAACCTGGCCTTTCCGTTGCGCAATCGGGGTATGGGTGGCGCTCAAGTCGACAAGCGGGTGCGCGAGATCGCCGCGATGCTCGACCTGGACAAGATCTTGAAATCCCGCGCGGCCGGGCTGACAGCCGACGGCAAGCAGAAGATCTCCCTCGGTCGCGGGCTGGTGCGCAGCGACGTGAACGTGATCATGTTCGACGAACCGCTGACGGTCATCGACCCGCACCTGAAATGGGTGCTGCGCTCGAAGCTCAAGGAACTGCACGACCGGGTCGGCTCCACGATGATCTATGTGACCCACGACCAGACCGAGGCGCTGACCTTCGCCGACGAGGTCGTGGTGATGCACGACGGCCAGGTGGTGCAGACCGGCACCCCGGTCGAACTGTTCGAGCGTCCGCGCCATACCTTCGTCGGCCATTTCATCGGCTCGCCAGGCATGAACCTGCTCCCCTGCACGCTGAACGACGGTGTCGCGCGGATCGGTGCGGTTCGCGTTCCCTACGAAGGCGCTTTGCGCGCCGACGCCAAGCCCGAGTCTGCTGCGCGAATCGAGATCGGCATCCGGCCGGAATTCATCAGCTTCGTCGGCGCCGCAGCGGGCGCTCTGCCGGTGCACATCGTCAAGTCCGTGGATGCGGGGCGATTCCGGATCGTCGAGGTCGCGCACGAGGCGATGGCATTCAAGCTGCTCGTGCCCGAGGGCGTCGACATTCCGGCCGACGGCGCGCACGTGAGTTTCGACGCCTCGCATTCACACCTATACCTGGACGGGTGGATTGCCACGGAGGCCCGGTCATGACGGCCAAGGTGCAGAACCAGAAGGGCTGGCTGTTCGTGCTGCCGGTCGTGGTGCTGGTCGCGTTCAACGCGGTGATCCCGCTGATGACCGTGGTGAACTACTCGGTGCAGGAGACGTTCGGCAACAACGCGTTCTTCTTCGAGGGCGTCAAGTGGTTCGAGCAGGTACTGCACTCGCGCCGCTTTCACGACGCGTTGCAGCGCCAGCTGCTCTTCACCGGGATCATCCTCGCGATCCAGGTGCCGCTCGGGGTCGCGATTGCACTGGCGATGCCGCGCAAGGGCTTCTGGGTTTCGGTATGCCTGGTGCTGATGGCGATGCCGCTGCTGATCCCATGGAACGTGGTCGGCGCGATGTGGAACATCTTCGCGTTGCCAGACATCGGGTTGCTCGGGCGCACGCTCAACGCGATGGGCTTCGACTACAACTTCACCCGCCAGCCGAACGCCGCCTGGGCGACGCTGATCGCAATGGACGTGTGGCACTGGACCTCGCTGGTCGTTCTGCTGGCGTATGCGGGCCTCAGCTCGATCCCCGACGCCTACTATCAGGCGGCGAAGATCGACGGCGCGAGCGGCTGGGCAGTGTTCCGCTATATCCAGCTTCCGAAGATGAAGCGAGTGTTGACGATTGCGGTTCTGCTGCGATTCATGGACAGCTTCATGATCTACACCGAGCCCTTCGTACTGACCGGTGGCGGACCTGGCAACAGCACCACGCTGCTGTCGATCGATCTGGTCAAGATCGCTTTGGGCCAGTTCGATCTCGGTCCGGCCGCGGCGATGTCGCTGATCTACTTCCTGGTCGTGCTGCTGCTGTCGTGGCTGTTTTACACAGTGATGACCCGCGACGAGGTCAACGCATGAGGCCGAGGCAATGAAACGTTTCAAGTGGCTGGTGCCGCTCGTCTACATCGTGTTCCTGATGCTGCCGATCTACTGGCTGCTGAGCATGTCGTTCAAGACCACCAACGAGATCCTCGGAGGGTTTTCGCTTTGGCCGCGGCAGTTCACGCTGGAGAACTACCGCAAGATCTTCACCGATCCGACCTGGTACGCGGGCTACGTGAACTCGATCACCTATGTGGTGATCAACACGGTGATTTCGGTCGCGGCCGCGCTGCCGGCCGCCTATGCGTTCTCGCGCTACAGGTTCCTCGGCGACAAGCACCTGTTCTTCTGGCTGCTGACCAACCGGATGGCGCCGCCAGCGGTCTTTGCGTTGCCGTTCTTCCAACTGTATTCGGCGGTCGGGTTGTTCGACACCCATATCGCGGTCGCGCTCGCGCACTGCCTGTTCAACATTCCGCTGGCGGTCTGGATCCTCGAGGGCTTCATGTCGGGCGTGCCGAAGGAACTGGATGAAACCGCGTTCGTCGACGGGTACTCGTTCGGCCGCTTCTTCGTGAAGATCTTCCTGCCGACGATCGCCGCTGGCATCGGCGTGGCGGCGTTCTTCTGCTTCATGTTCTCCTGGGTCGAGCTGCTTCTGGCCAAGACGCTGACCTCGGTGGTCGCCAAGCCGATTGCCGCGGTGATGACGCGCACCGCGAGCAGTTCCGGCTACGAGCTCGGCCTGCTGGCCGCCGCAGGCACGCTGACGATCCTTCCCGGGGCGGTAGTGATCTGGTTCGTGCGCAATTACATCGCCAAGGGCTTCGCGCTCGGGCGCGTCTGAGAGGCAGGCGACGATGGGACTTTCCTGGATGGCCTGGACCTGGCAGACCGCGGCGTTCTTCGGCGCGATCGCGCTGGTGCTCGCGGTGATGGTCGGCATCGAGCTTCGCCATCCCGGCGGCGCGCCGCGGCGCGGCATCCTCGCGATCGACACGACCCGGGGCGACCGGCTGTTCATCAGCCTGCTGGGCAGCGCCTTCATCCACCTGATATGGCTCGGGTTGCTTGGCACACCGCTCTGGGGTGCGGGCATCGCCTCGCTG